>JAXKWB010000042.1:0-10700 GCA_036172385.1 Halanaerobiales bacterium
GTATTCAATTACATGCTACAGCTTTACAAAATATTATTGATAATAACTATTTTACCAGAGTTTCAGTCTGGGTTAATTCAATCCTCTTATTTGTTTTGATTATTTTATCTTTTGTTATCGCCGAGATTGACAATTTAAACTATAGTCTCTGCTTAAATTTTTTGTTAATTATTATCTTTAATCTTTTTAATTACTTCCTCTTTCTGAATAATATCTGGCTGGATATGTTCTATTTTAATCTGACATTATTCGGTCTCATGTTTGTTACTACTTTAATCAAAGTTTATAGAGAAAAACAGAATAAGCTGAGAATTAAAAATTATTTTTCAAGGTATGTTTCGGCTGAAGTTGTGGATCAAATTATAGATAACCCGGTCTTCATTAAACCAGGAGGTAAAAGGAAAACTGTTACGGTCTTGTTCTG
This sequence comes from Halanaerobiales bacterium, assembly GCA_036172385.1. GTDB lineage: Bacteria > Bacillota > Halanaerobiia > Halanaerobiales > Halanaerobiaceae > Halanaerobium. The sequence continues at coordinate 425 of JAXKWB010000042.1, forward strand.
TGATATAATAGATTTTACAGACAAGGCAGCAAAAATTGAGCCGGAGAAATTAGTGCTTTTATTAAATGAATATTTTGAAGCAATGACTGATATTATTAAAAACCAGTATGGAGGAACCCTGGATAAATATGTTGGTGATTCTATTGTAGCTATGTTTGGGGCTCCTTTTGCCAGAGAGAATGATCCGATAAGAGCTATTGAAACTGCTTTAAAAATGAAAGAAAAAGAAAGAGAACTGTGCGAAAAATGGCTTGCCAGAGGAGAAAATACAGTTTTTGAAATGGGAATTGGGATCAGTACGGGAGAAGTTGTTGTTGGTAATATTGGCTCAGAGGAGAGGGTTAATTATACCTGTATTGGTGACTCTGTCAATGTAGCAGCCCGGCTGGAGGAAGCTACAAGAAGGACCGGGACAGATATATTAATTAGTGATTCTACTTATCAGGAAGTAAAAGATGTTTTCAGCTGCAAAAAGATAACTAATTTAAGGGTTAAGGGAAAAGATGAACTATTAACTGTTTATAGTGTAATTAAAAGGGGGCAGACTAATGCTGAGGAATAAGAAAAAGATTTTGCTGATTGTTTTTATTATGGTGTTTATTTTTCCTGGAGTTAGTACGGCATCTAATCTGGAGATTAACATAGAAGATAATATGCTGTTGTCTGAGGCAGAAAAAAAGGTTTCTCTCCGGCTTGAAGATGAGACAGGAGAACTAATAAAAGATAATAGAAAGTTGATGCTGAAGGTTACCAGAGGTGGAGTCTTAGAAAATGAATATTTAAATGACGGAATTAAACTTGTAGCTGGTAAAGCAGAATTTACTTATCTGGCGCCAAAAAGTTTGGGACGAGCAGAAATTGTAATCATCGATACTCAGACCAATAAAAGTATCAAGAAGCCTTTAATTATTGTCAATAGAAAACAGTTAAAGCGTCATTCGGAATCTGGTTATGCAGTTATTACAGATTTTGAAGGGGAAGTACTTGTAAAATCAGGTAAAAATGATAGCTGGAATTCAGCTGTAGTGGGACAAAAATTGCATAAAAATGATTTTATTAAAACCCAGTTTAATTCCTGGAGCACTTTAACTTTATTTGATGACTCCGAAATTACTATTGAGCCGGCGACTGAATTCAAAATAGTTAACCTGACAGGTGATGTTAAGGAAAAGCAGCTTGATCAGGGAGTTTTTAAATTAATTGTGGGCACAGTTATAAATAAAGTTAATGAATTAACCGGTCGAGGTTCCCGTTATGAAATTGAAACTGATTCTGCTACAGCAGGTGTTCGCGGCACTTATTTTGAAGTTAGTTATCAGAAAGGAAAAAATTTAGTCAGAGTCTATGAAGGTTCTGTCAGAACAGAATCTAAATCAACTGACAGGGTTTATGTAATTAATGAACAGGAAGAAATTATTGTAACTCAGGAGTCAGATGACTCTGTTCCGGAAACCGGGACTCAAAATCAAATAAAAAAACATAATATAACTGAGGCAGAAAAAATTAGAGAAATAGAAGCGAAAAAGGAAGAAATTCGAGAAAAAGTATTAGAGAACAAAGACAGGGCTGAGAACAACAAGATGAATAATAAAAGCGGTAAAAATAACAGTAGTAATCTCAATCAGGGTAATAAAGATAATAAGGATAGGGGAGATAACAGTAGTAACTCCGATAATGGTAAGAGTATAAATAATCAGGGAAAAGGAAATAATAGTAGCAGTTCCAATAATGATAATAGAGAAAATAACAATAGTCAGGGCAGCAGTAATTCCAATAGTGATAACAATGGAAATGGCAGCAGTGGAGGAAACAGCAGCAGTAATCCCAGCGGTGGTAATAGTAACAACGGTTCCAGCAGCAGTGAAAACAGTAGCTCCAATAATAGTAATAATAACAATGCAGGTAATAAAGGCAGAAGTAATAATTCCAGCTCTAATAATGGTAAAAAATGAAGAATAAAAGTAATCAAGTATATATTGCACCTGCAGAAGAAATGATTTATTCTTGTAATCACTGATCTAGAATGCTATAATTAATTAAAGGAAATATATGTAATCTGATTCTACCAGTAATTCTAGTTCATGGAAACTATTAAAAGACGTCCTATGTCAAGTTAAAAATTTCCATGGTAGAAAATGGTACTGATTTTTAGCGTAAGAACACCCACGGATTAAATATTAGTCTTTTAAAAAACTGTTAAAAACTTAATTTAGCCAGCTTTATCTAGCACTTCATAATCAATATTTTCAGGTAATTTGTAGGCGGATCTATCTCTCATCATAGCATAGATAATATCAGTCAAACGTCTCTCAAGACAGGTTAAAGCTACTTTCTGTGATTTACCTTCTTGAAGCTTTTTCTGATAATACTTGTACGATGCTGGGTTCTTGATTTTGCCATTTATGGTACTGCCAATTTGTTGGACTGCAAGCAAATAAAAAGCATGGTTTAAATCACGACAGCCGTATTTTTTGTAGCTCATATTTTTAGAAGTGCCCGAACTATGTTCTACAGGTGCTAAACCTGCATAACGTGCCAGTTTACTGGCTGACTCAAATCTATCAATATTTTTGATATTAGAAATAAATAATGCTGCCAGTTTGAAATCAATACCAGGCATGGTAGTTAGCTGATACTGACTTTTTTCAACAGCTTTTTTGAGCTGATTATTGATTTTTTCAAGAGACTTAGCAAGTAGTCTCAGCTGCTTAATTATGCCCCTAATAATAGTATTTCTGGCTTCCGCATCGGCAGTTTTCTTTTTATCTTTGTTTACCAGAGAAAGTATGGTAGCTGCTTTATTATTACCGATAGATTTAACCTGATCATTTAAAAATTTTTGCAGTCTATCTTCTGCATAATAATCAAGATCTGCAGGGTGAGGAAATTTTTCATAAAAAGCCATAGCAGTTTTACCAAAAGGACTGCTAAAAAACTTCTGGTATTCAGGATATTGCTGATGAATTAGATTATGAAATTTATTTTTAAGTTTAGTCTGTTCTTTAATCATTGTTTGACGCTGATTGTTTAGCTGCCTGATTGCTTTAAAATTAGCATCATAAATAGCATCAGGAAGACCATTGAAATCTACTATTAATACATTAGCAATGGCTTCAGCGTCAATTTCATCAGATTTGTCAGGGTTTGCACTATGATGTCTTTCTCTTTTAGTTAGAGCAGGGTTAATTTCTTTAACAATATAGCCCTGGTCTAAGAGCCACTGAGCTAGAGAATGACCGAGTCCCTGGGTATCTTCCAGACCAAAGACCAGTTTTTTATCATGAGATTTTAAAGAATTAATATTCTGAATAAAACTATCAAAATGGGCTGGATTATTGGGTGTTTTTATTATACCTAACTTATCATGGAAACAGCTTAAAAGACAGGCGGTGTGCTGGTTTTTGTGAGTGTCAACACCGACAAATACGTAGTTTAGTTGTTCCATAATGATCAGCTCCTTTATTGGATTTATTTAATTTATCATCAGGCGTGCCCTATTGGATTAGCGTTGATTCGCAGCGTCCTATTTGACGTCTCTGATGATAGTAACAGGTGGATGGCAGTCTTTTAAAAAGCGTTACTCTGATAAACAGACCCGCAGGGTGGTGACCAGCCTAATCCACCTATTATAAACAAATTTATAATACAAAAGGGATGGAGCACACAATGTTAGAGCGTTACTCTTTTAAAAGAGCCGCAATGTACTCCATCCCAAGTAGATTATATCAAAAGACAAAATGGAGTACAAATTATTTAGTTTGATTAGTTTCTAAAATCTAGAATAACACAATGGGTGGTGAGAATTTTGGATCAGGAGCTTCTTGATGCGATGAGAGATATTATTGTTAAAGAGACTAAGAAGATAGTCCAGTCTGAAACCAGAAAAATAGTTCAGGAAGAGACGGCAAAACTAAGTGCTCAAGTTGAAGAAAACACCCAGATTCTTAGAGCATTAGAGTCAAATAAAGATATACAAAATGCCAGGATGGACAGAATGGAACATGATCTGGCTCAACTGCTTGGCAGTAATAAGAAGATTGAGGATCTGGAGGATAGATATATTCATCACAGTCATCAAATAGTAATTGACACCAGTGAAGCGGTAGAAAAAGATGCAAGTTAAATAGATTTGATAAAGGCAGTTTCTGGTCAGGGACTGTCTTTTTCTGATAGGTCCTTCAAGGCCAATTACCATAAATTGGTTCTGTAAACGGTAGGTGCACGTAAAGGAGTGATTAGATGAAAATTTATACTAAAAGTGGAGATAAGGGGACAACCAGCATGTTTGATAATTCACGGGTAGCAAAAGATTCTCTGCGGGTTGAAAGCTATGGAACTATTGATGAGCTCAATTCTTCTCTGGGCTTTGCCAAAAATTTTATTGAGGAGCAGGAAGTTTATGATATTCTTCGCTCTGTCCAGCGCCAACTTTTTAATCTGGCCGGTGAGCTGGCAGCTCCTGACTGGGAAAGTTTTCCCGAAAAAATCACTGAGAAAGATATAAAATTTTTAGAAGCAAAAATAGATCATTATTTAGCTCAAATGAACAAAAAAGAAAAATCAATGTTTATTATTCCCGGCAGCTCGAAGGCAAGTGGGGCTCTGCATCAGGCAAGAACTATCTGCAGAAGGGCAGAACGCAGAATTACTTCTCTGTCAGCAGAGGCAGATATCAGTCCGGATTTACAAAAATATATAAATCGGCTTTCGGATTTGATTTATACGCTGGCCCGCTATTCTGAATCAGAACTTGATTATGTGGAGTTTAAAAAACAGTGAGGATTTTAGTTGATGGAGATGGCTGTCCTGTAATTTCTATTATTACAAAAGCTGCTGCCGAATATGATCTGGAATTGATAGTTTATACTGACTTAAATCACCAGCATCAGCTAGATTATGGGATTTTAAAAGTAGTTGATCAGGGATTTCAGTCTGTGGATATGGTGCTCTGCAATAATATTGAGCCGGGAGATCTTGTTATTACCTCTGACTATGGACTGGCTGCTCTCTCTTTAAGTCGGGGAGCCAGAGTGCTTGGTTTTTCAGGTCGAGAATTTACCAATCAAAATATAGAAAGATTGCTGGCTAAAAGACACCGTCAGTTTAAAGAAAGAAAACGTACCGGCCGCCATACAAGCCATAAAAAAAGAAGTGAAGCTGATGATCAGCGGTTTAAAAAAGAACTGCTTAAATTAATAAATGATTGACTGCTGACCTATATTAGCAAAAATTAGCAAAGAAGGTGAACCAATGGATAACCAGAAAAAAACAGTTTACGCCTGGGCCATGTATGACTGGGCTAATTCTGCCTTTGCCACAGTAATTCTGGCTACAGTGCTCCCCATATTTTATAAAGATGTTGCAGGTGTCAACCTCCCGGGAAATCTGGCTACTTCTTACTGGGGTTACACTCAGACTATTGCCATGATTATAATTGCTGCTATCTCTCCAGTTATGGGAGCAGCAGCTGATTATTCGGATTCCAAGAAATCTTTTCTTAAATTTTTTGTGATGCTCGGCATCACAGGTTCAGCTCTTTTGTTTTTTGTTAATGAAGGGAATTATCTGCTGGCCTCTTTCTTTTTTATTATTGCTAATATTGGATTTTCTGGAGGCAATGTATTTTACGATGGTTTTTTAACAGATATCAGTGATTCTGAGTCCATAGATTATATCTCCAGCCTCGGTTATGCGGCCGGCTATCTGGGAGGAGGCCTGCTGTTGGCGATCAATCTTTTAATGATTTCCAGGCCGGGTCTATTTGGAATCAGCTCAGTTACTGCTGCCACCCAGATTTCTTTTGTTACAGTTGCGCTCTGGTGGCTGGTATTTTCCTTACCGGCTTTTAAATATCTGCCTGAGCCGGAGAAAAGAGTTGATAAAGTTCCTTTAGGAAAATATGCTAAAATGGCTTTTGGACGGCTTAAATCTACTTTTGTTCATATTCGGAAATACAGAGAGTTATGGAAGTTTCTACTGGCTTTCTGGATTTATAATGATGGTATCGGAACCATCATTAGAATGGCCACAATTTATGGGAGGGAAGTGGGGATTGGTCGGACAGATTTAATTGGAGCTCTGCTGCTGACTCAATTTGTAGGTATTCCTTTTGCTCTCTTTTTTGCTAAAATAGCGGGTAAAATTACTGCGAAAAATGGGATTTATCTGGCTCTGATTATTTACACAGGAATCACTTTTTATGGATTTTTCCTTGATTCTGCCCTTGATTTCTGGATCTTAGCTGGAATTGTAGGGATGGTACAGGGGGGAGCTCAGGCCTTAAGCCGCTCCTTATATGGGGCAATGGTGCCGGAGTCCAAATCCGCAGAGTTTTTCGGTTTTTTTGGTGTTTCCAGTAAATTTGCAGCAATAATTGGACCTACAGTTTTTGCCTATACAGGTCAGCTGACTGGATCCAGCCGCTACGGAATTCTCGCAGTTGCTTCCTTTTTTATTCTGGGCATCTTCTTTTTAAGCAGAGTTGATGTCGAAAAAGGTAAATTGGAGGCTCAAAGTTAATTTATTTTAAATAACGGCTGGAGATTATTTACTTTAATTGCACTGCGGTTAATTTTACTGCAGTAAAAAATTATATTTAACAGGGGGTAAAAAAATGCCTGATTTCTGGACACACCTGATTGCCGGAGAAGAAATAGCAAAGGGAATTGATAATAAAGATATCAAATCACTGCTGGATCAGAATTATCAGCTTTTTAATTATGGATGTCAGGGAGCAGATTTTTTCTTTTATAATAATTTTCTACCCTGGCAGAGAGAAAAAATAGGTCCTGAAAAAGGAGAAATGGTTTATTCACTCAGCGGCAAAAAATTATTTTCTGAACTTTTAATAACTTATAAAAGAAAAGGTGTTTACAATCAGGCTCAGCTGCCTGATTCCAAACTCTGGCAGCATAACCTGGTTTATCTGCTGGGATTTATCTCTCATTATGCTCTTGATCGGGAGTGCCATCCTTTTATTATCGAAAATGGAGGTCAGGATGAAAAACACAAATTAATCGAGGCCAGTATTGATATTTACATGATGGGAGAAAGGTGGGAGCAGAGTCCGACAGCAGTTAATCCGCTGCCCTACTATCAGCTGCAGGAAGAGCATTTTATGTCCCTCAATTATTATTATCATCTAATTTTTAATAGTATATTTAAAGAAGAGCTGGGAAAACAATTAGTCTGGGAATCCTATCTGGATCTTAGAAAATATCATGAAATATTTTTTACTAAAGATACCAAAAAGTATTATTTACTTAAATTTTTGAATCTAATTCTTCCCCAGAATTTAAGTCAGCACTGCTATGCTCTGAATGAAAAAGAGGATATCTGGCCGGCAGAAAATTATCAGCAATTCGAAAAATATTATCTCAGTGGAATAAAGTCTGCCCAACAATTAATCAAGCAGACCCTGAGTTATTTTCAATCAAAAGTATCTCTAACTGAGCTTTTGAGACTATTTAGTGCAAAGAATTTTCTGGGAGAAAATAAGTCTGACTGAAACAGGGAGCAATCAGACCTTCTTTTTAGCTAAAGCTTTAATTCATTTTAACCGGGAGATCACTGCGGTTACTCCAGCCAACCCAGGCTTCATCATATAGTTTTACATTTTCATAACCCAGAAGCTGAAGAGTAAAGAATGTATGCGCAGCTCTGACTCCATAATGAGATAGTACTGCGATAGTCTCCAGGTCTTTACTTACTCCTGCTTCCTGAAAAAGTGCAGTGATTTCTGCAGCTGATTTATAATTTCCTTCTTTATCTAAAACTGCTGACCATTTAAGCTGAACTGAGCCCGGGATCCTTCCTCTGCGGGGAGCGGCAGTATTTGTCTCCTCCCCAGCATATTCTGCCTCTGTTCTTGTATCTAAAACAAGAAAATCAACGTTATCCAGATTTTCCGCAATAGTATCAGAATTTATCAGCCAGTCATTTCTGACATCACTGACTTCAAAATTACCTTTTTCGGAATTGTAGGGGAGTATTTCAGTTTCATAATCTTTCTTATCCCAGGCTTGATAACCCCCTTTGAGTATCTGTACATCCTGATGGGCATAGACTTTAAAAATGAACCAGAGTCTTGCTGCCCAGGGACTACCTTTTTCACCATAAATTACAATTTCCGAATCATTATTAATTCCTTTTGCCTGAGCAAGATTACTAAAGTCAGGTGCTTCCGGGATTAGTTCAGGGACCCACCCCTGAATGGCACTGAGATCATCCCCCCACATATGTACTGCATCTGGAAGGTGGCCCAGAAGGTAGCGGGCACTGCTGCGGACATCGATTATTTTAAGATTTTCACTTCCGGTTTCTAATTTTTGATTTAATTCTGAAGCAGAAATTAAAAGTTCTGGAGCAGCAAAGTCTTCCTGAGCCGCAGCTGACAGAGAAAGCAGCAAAAGAATAGAGATTAAAATTATTAAAATTGAGTTAAACTTATGATAAATGTTCATGGATTTGCCTCCTTGAGGTTTTAGCTTTGGACTTTCTTTACTATTATATACCTTAAACGGAAAATTTTCATTATTATTAAAGAAATTATTTGGAAAATCTCTAAAAGGCAGGATTTTGTTGAGTTTTGTTGAATTTAAATTAAGAGTGCTTAGAAAAAAATCGACTCTTAGGAGGATAAAATGAAAAAGGTAATTTTAGATTGTGATAACACAATGGGACTGGAAAAGAAAGAGGTAGATGATGGACTTGCATTTTTATATCTGCTGGGGCGAGAAGATATTGACTTAATGGGTGTAACCAGTGTCTTTGGCAGCAGCAGTTTAGAAGATACTTATCAGACTACCGAAGGAATGCTCAATGATTTTAAATTAAATGATAAAATTAAACATTTTAAAGGAGCTGCAGAAGCCGGTGATCATCAGACTGAGGCAGCAGAATATCTGGCTCAAATCGCTGCAGAGAATAAAAATGAAATAACTTTAATTGCGATTGGACCACTGACAAATCTCTATGCTGCCTGGAAAATTGATTCTGACTTTTTTAAAAATTTAAAAGAAATCATAATTATGGGTGGGGTAACCGAACTGCTGCAGTTTGGTGAAGACACTATTGATGAGCTTAACTTTTCCAGTGACCCGGAGGCTGCCGAAAGGGTTCTTAAAGCTGAGGTTCCTGTTGCTTTAATGTCCGGCAACCTCTGTTTAGCTGCCCGTTTTGGTGAAAAATCATGGCGGCGGGTTAACAGATCAAAAAACAAAGCTGTGCGGGCCTATATTAGTGATAAAATTGAACACTGGTATGAATATTCTTCTGAGATGATCGGTTTAACAGGGTTTTATATGTGGGATGTAGTGGCTGTAGTTTATATGAATGCACCCGAAATTTTTCCCTATAATAAACGAAAATTTGTTTCCACTGTAGAGGATTTAAAAATTGGTCAGATTAAAACAGAAAAAGCTGATGGCCGTCTGCAGGATGCGGGAGTAATCAATTTACCTTCTACTATCCTGGATACCAAAAGATTTAAAGATACTGCCTTTACAGCCTGGGATAAGATAGAAATAGTGCCGGAAGGTTATAACAATGCTGAATAAAGGTGAACTGCATAAATGTTGGGATGCACGTTAGCTAAAATTAGACAGGAGGAGATTATTTTGCAGGCTGCAGTAGTATTAATGAGTAGAGCACCAAGACCAGGGGAAACTAAAATCAGACTTGAAAGTCATCTAAAAAAAGAAGAATGTGCTGAACTCCAGCAAGCTTTTTTAAAAGATATAAATACTAATTTTTTAAATTTAAAAAGAGCATATTCCCGGCTTGATTTATATCTCAGCTATACTCCAACAGCTGCTTCTTTTCAGTTTGCAGAAGTTATTGACAACCAATTTGTTAGAATTCCACAGCGGGGAAAAAATTTAGGCGAAAAAATGTATTATGCAATTTCTGATGCCTATCAGCAGAGCAATCTGCCTGTGATTATTACTGGATCTGAGCTGCCGCTTCTGGATATTGATATTTTTACAGAAGCCCTGGCCGGTTTAAAGGAAAGAGATTTAGTTATTGGACCTTCTCAGGCTGGTGGCTATTATCTGATTGGGATGAAAAAACCTGAAAAGTTTCTTTTTGATTTTGAAAATTGGGGAAATTCTTCAGTTTTAGAAAAGACCATCAGAGAAGCCAGCAGGCATAATTTAAAGAGTCATTTTTTGCCTGAGGAATCAGAGGTGGATACTTTTAAAAAACTGCTGCAGTTAAGATCTGAACTTAGAAAGAGAGAAGTTGACTCAAATTATCCTCAAAATACTAATAAAAT
>JAXKWB010000043.1:0-8200 GCA_036172385.1 Halanaerobiales bacterium
TTATTAAAAGCAGTATATTAAACTAATCTATTTATCCTTTATATTATATTTTTAGAAACAGTTCGGCCATAAACTCGTGTATAATCATCAATTACCTGCTGATAACTTTTATCTAAGCTCTCAAAAACATGGTCCCAGCCCTGTTCTAAAGCATACTGTCTTGCATTATGAGCCAGTGCATCTCGCAGACGATCATTAATCAGCAGCTGCTCTAACTGTAAGCTGAATTCAGCTGAATTATTTTTCTTAACGGCCAGCCCATTATATTTGTTGATTAAATTTTCTTTAACCCCACCAGCAGATATGGCAACAACGGGAAGCCCGGAAGCCATTGCTTCTATTATAACATTTCCGTAGGTCTCTGTGACTGAGGGGAAAGCAAAAATATCAGCTGAGGCATAAATTTGAGAAAGTTCCCTCCCTTTCTTAAAACCGGTAAAAATAACATTATCTGGCGCCTCTTTTTTTAAACTTTTCAGCTCAGGTCCATCACCAGTAATTATTAATTTGATTTTTCTTCCATATTTCTGATTTAAGCTTTCAAAACTGTTCAGCAGCAGCGATAGGTTTTTCTCCCGCGCAATTCTTCCCACATATAATATTGAAATCTTATCTTCTAGATTGTGTTTTTTAATAAATTCACTGTTTCTGTGCGCTGGAGAAAATAAATTAGAATCTATACCTCGGCCCCAGATATCAAGATTAATAAAATTTTTTGCTGCAAGTTCTTTTCTGGTTTCTTCTGAGGGACAGTAATTCCGCAGTGCCTGGTCGTGAAACCAGCGCAGATATTTCCAGGCTGCTTTTTCTAAGAAATTGAGATTATAGTAGTCAAGATACTGATCAAAATTGGTATGATAAGAAGCTACTATTGGACTGTCAGACTGACGGGCGGCATAAAGACCTGTTAAACCAATATTAAAAGGCGTAATTAAATGAAATAAATCAGGCTTAAATTTCATCAATTTGGATCTAACTTTTAGATAATTTGGCAGGGTAAATTTCAGCTCCGGATAAAGAAAAAAATTCATACTCTTTAATCTGACAACATTATTTTCATAAATACTTTCAGTTCTGGATTCAGATTCCGGAGCAAAAAGCAGATATTCAATTCCCTGGACAGAAAAATAATTAAGCAGCCGATTTAAGTTTTTGGTCACACCATTAATTTGAGGTGCAAAAGTATCAGTAAATATGGCAATCTTCACTATACTTATCCCTCCCTGACTTATCAAACAAATAGATTATGAACAGCAAAAGAAAATATTACGGCAGTGATTATTCCGATTAAAACATCGGAAGGATAATGGACTCCCAGATAAATTCTGGAAACCCCTACTAATGAGGCGGTAAATATAAATAAAATGCTCAGCTGGGGTACAGCAAATGACAAAATTAAAGCTGCTGCAAAACTGGCGGTTGTATGACCAGAGGGAAAGGAATAGGGCTCAAATGGCATAACTAAGTGTTTCACATCGGCAAGCCTCGTGTATGGCCTTTTTCTATTGATTAATCGTTTTAAGATGTGAACACAGAGGTGACTTGAACTTAAAACAGCAGCTAATTCCCAGCCGAGCACTGGCAGACTATCAGGACTTAAAAAAATAAGAAATATGGTAAGCAAACTCAGAAAACGAACTCCACCAAGATGAGTGATTAACAGAAAAAAATTATCGATTATGTCATTTCTGGTCAGGCTGTTTAAAGAATAGAAAAGCAAATTATCGACAGCAATTAATTTGTGCGAAAACTTCTGCATTCAACTTACCTCCTCTTATTTATTAATTAAATTATATATCTCAAATGTTACAGTTACTTATCATTTAGGTTAACATTTGATTAAGTCTTGATCTCAGGTGTAAAGTGATATTCTGTTTTAAAAAGGACCAGACCGCCTGTTATCCTGCAGGCTTACTTTAATTTAGTTTTTTAGAATTCAATTTTAGAAAACAGTTATGTAATAAATTTATAGAACAAAGTTGTTAATAAAATAGCAAAAAGCAGCCTCAGCTCAAATTTAAGAGCCGCAGCTGCTGTTGCTGAACATTTTTTCGTAAAATGTTTTTTTGGTAAAGAAGGTTGATTGTATGCAAATTATATTTTAGTAACTCTAATAATCTGTTCACTCAATTGAGACAGTAGTTCTGGACTTCTTTCTTTTATCTCTTTCAGATCAGCTGGACGATCTATAATAGAAAAATAGGCATTAATACCGTAATCCAGAACTTTTTCGACTCCTCTACCTAATGTCCCTGCAACTGCAATCACAGGAATATCTTTTTTAGCAGCACTGCGGGAGACTCCAATAGGGGTTTTCCCATAAATACTCTGTCCATCAAGCATTCCTTCTCCTGTGATAACTAAATCGACATTCTTTAAGCGGCTTTCAAAATCAATAATCTCCAGTACTATATCTACTCCTGCTTTTAATTCTCCATCTAAAAAGACTACCAGTCCAGCTCCCAGTCCCCCGGCTGCTCCTGCTCCCGGAATCTGATTTGTATCTTTCCCCAATTCTTTAATTGCAATTTGATTGAAGTGACGCAGATTTTGATCAAGGATTTCTACCATTTTTGTGTCTGCACCTTTTTGGGGAGCATAAACATAAGCAGCACCATCTTTTCCATACAGAGGATTATCCACATCACAGGCAACTAAAATTTCTACATCTTTTAATCTGGAATCTAGTTTATTTAATTTCATTTCTTTTATCTGATTTAAACTGGCTCCACCAAAATCTACTTGATTTCCCTCAGCATCAAGAATTTCAGCTCCCAGGGCCTGGGCCATCCCCACCCCGGCATCATTAGTCGCACTACCGCCAATCCCAATAATAATCTGCTCCACTCCATGTTCCAGTGCAGATGCAATAAGTTCTCCTGTACCATAGGTCGTTGTTTTTAGAGGATTCTTTTTTTCTTCCGGCACTAATGGCAGTCCCGACGCAGCTGCCATTTCAATTACAGCAGTTTTTCCATCTCCCAGCAGTCCATAAAAAGCCTCAACTTTATTCCCCAGAGGTCCAGTTACTTCTTTTTCTATAATTTCTCCTTTTGTGGCATCAACTAAGGATTGGACTGTGCCTTCACCACCATCAGCCATAGGCAGTAAATCAACATTAATCTCAGAATCAGCTCGTTTTATTCCTAATTTAATATTCTCAGCAGCTTCCATTGCAGTTAGTGAACCTTTGAAAGAATCTGGGGCTACTAAAATCTTCATATTGCTTTCCTCCTAATTAATTTAATGGCTAATTAACCTGATTAACTACACTGCCCGCTAAATAATTTTTAAGATTATCAACCACAGTCTCCATTAAGCGCTGTCTTGCTTCCTGAGACGCCCAGGCTATATGTGGAGTTACAATTGCCTGATCGGAATTTAACAGCGGGTTTGATGCTGCCGGGGGTTCGGCTGACAAAACATCAACAGCAGCAGTCTTGACTTTGCCTGCCTCCAGAGCGGCTGCCAGATCAGGCTCCACAATTAAGCCGCCCCGGGCTGTATTGATAATAATTACCCCTTCCTGCATCTGGGCAATTGTTGCCTTATTGATCATCCCTTCTGTCCTCTCAGTCAGGGGACAGTGGAGGCTGATCACCTCAGACCTTCGATAAAGATCCAGCAAATCAACAAATTCTACCTCTTCTGTTTCAATTTCTGGATCCTCAATTTTTTTCTCAGGACTGCGGTCATAGACTATGATCTCCATGCCAAAGGCTAAAGCCAGCTCAGCTGTTCGCTGACCGATACTGCCATAACCAACAAGACCCAGAGTTTTATTCTTCAGCTCAATTAAAGGATAATTCCAGAAACAGAAATCATCAGCTTCTGCCCACTGTCCATTTTTAACTGCTCGATTGTGTTCTCCCACATGATGAGCGGTCTCTAAGAGCAGGGCCATCACAAACTGGGCCACCGCATTTGTCCCATAGGTAGGTACATTGGTCACTACAATATCATTTTCTGAGGCTGCTTCAGTATCAATCACATTATAGCCGGTGGCCAGCACTCCTATGTAGTTTAAATCCGGCAGTTTTTCAATTGTTTCTCTGTTGAGAGGAGTTTTGTTTGTCAGCAGTATCTCTGCTCCCTGCGCCCTCTCTAAAATCCTGGCTTCCGGTGTCCGCTCATAGATTTCAACTTCTCCCAGTTCTTTGATTCCTTCCCAGCTTAAATCACCGGGGTTTAAAGCATAACCATCTAAAACTACTATCTTCATTTTTATACCTCCCATTTAAACTCGCTTATTCTCCAAAAATCATTTAATTAATTCAAATTTAAATAAAAAAGCTTCTATCCTTAATCATTACATTAATGATAACAAATAGAAGCTAAACTTTCTATATTATTTGAAGATAATACAGGAGGAAGGGGAATTAATAATTTTCTCGCAGCTTATTATTATCTTTAATCTCAGTAATCAGCTTTATTGCTTTTAAACCCTCACTGATTGGAACCTGAGCCTCTCTTTTTTCTATTACGGCATCGATAAAATCTTTGTCTTCTAGATAATAGAGATCTTCCTTACCTTCAAAAACTTCTGTTTCAACTTCTCCTCCCTGATGATATTTAAACCCTGCTTTTTCTATATTTTCAAATTCCACAGTCAAATTCTCACAGATTACTGTCAGCTCTTTCTTCCAGCTGCCAGGTACAGCACAGTTTGAACCAGCAATACTGCCCAGCGCTCCTGATTTAAACTGAATTAAAGAAAGACTGTTATCTTCAATGGTGTAATCCCCTAGTTCTTGGTGACAGAGATTTGTCAGCATTCCCTCTGCACTCTGGTAATCTCCAAATAAATGCAGAGCCAGATCATATAAATGAATAACCTGTTCATAGATCTGACCTCCAGATTTTTCGAGCTGACTCCACCAGCTTGAATGAAGGGAGTTGCAGAAATAATAACCCTGCAGGAGTGCTGGCCGTCCCGCCTGACCACTATCTATTAATTTTTTTAGTTTCTGAATTCCTGCAGCAAACCGATAGTGGTAGCCGACCTGAGAAATAACTCCTGCTTCCACAACCGCTTCAATCATTGTTTCAGCTCGACGCTGATTAATTGCTATTGGTTTTTCAATGAAAATATGTATTCCCTTTCGAGCTGCCTTTTCCAGCTGGCCCTGATGGGCAGCCGGTGGTAGGCAGATATAGAGCAGATCCAGCTCTTTTTCGTCCAGCATCCGGTCAAAATCAGAATAGGCTGCTGCATCCTCAAAACCAAGACTATTTATTAAATCTGCAGCCGACTCCTGATGGCGGGAAGTAACTGCTGTAATTTCAACTTCTGCAATTTCCCGCAAGATTCCAGCATGAATCCGGGCCATTTCTCCTGCACCTAAAAATCCTACATTTAATTTTTGCATAATATTTTCAGCCTCCAAGTTTAATCAAATTTGAGCACAGTCTGCAGAGCTTCTCCCTGATTCTGGGCCAGCATTTTAAATGTTTTTTCTGCTTCCCTGAAATCTTCCAGGTGGGTAATCAGTCCTTTTAAATCAATTTTTTTAGACTGCTGCAAATTCATGATTGTCTGATTTAACCGCAGCCGGTCCCAGCGATAGCTCAATTCCGGTCTGACACCCGAAATCTGAGAACAGATCAGCTGAATTCGATTATGATGAAATTCTTCCCCTAAATTTAAACCCTGACTGCTGCCGGCAAAAAAACCGGAGGCAATTGTCCTGCCCGAATAGGCAGTGGATTTTACTGCCTGATGCAGCGCTTTTAGAGAACCTGAGATTTCAATACTCACATCAGACCCTCTACCTCCTGTCAGTTCTTTAATTTCTTTTGCGACTTTAGTTTCAGCTGGATTAAGAACTATGTCTGCCCCCATTTTTCTGGCGGTTTCCAGCCGCTTTGAATTTAAATCAAGTGCTATTACCCGGGCTCCATTTAATTTAGCAAGCTGAGTTACAATCTGTCCTGGTACTCCCTGACCAAAAACTGCGGCGGTTTCTCCAACATGGATATCTGCATCTAAAATTGCATTTAAGGCAATTGAGCCGATATGCGAAAATATCCCATAAATTGGATCAGCGTCTTCCGGCAGCTGGTGGGCGGAAGCAAAATCTTCTGTCAGAACAGCTTTAGTTCTGTGACCCCAGGTGCCATATACAGTATCACCCAGTTTAACTTTTTCTACCTCAGATCCAATCTCTATCACTTTGCCGACTTCTTCATAACCCCAGTTTTTAATCGGATAGCCGCTCTCTTCCTTTTCTTTTTCTTCGAAAATTCTTAAGTCTGAATTCCAGATTTTATTTAAATGAGGATTAAAACCCTTATACGAGGTTAGTTCTGTCCCGGCACTGATACCCGAATAAAGTGTTTTAACCCGTACTTCTTTTGCTTTTAAATCCTGATCATCATAATCCATAATTTCAACTTTCCCTGGCTCAATTAATGCTAATACTTTTCCCACTGCTTATTCCTCCCTGGCTTTTAACCATCTGTTTTGGTATGGAGCTAGTTTTAGGTATAAAATATCATTTTCGATTTTATAATCCTCTTTCTTAATTATATCTCTTAAAGCACTTTTGTTTCCAGCTTTTATTAAATCTGCTTTAATTTCTAATTCAATCACTTCAGCTGAAACATTGGTCAGAGCTGTAATTTTTTGCTCAGCCTCTCCCCGTTGAACTGCAAATACATTCGGGTCAAGCTCCAGTATTTTCTGAGGACTGGCAGGGGCAAAGGCCTTATTTTTTTGTCTCAGCTTTAATAATTCTCTGTAGCTGTCAAAAACCTGTTTTCTAAATGAACCTTCTTTATTTAACTCATTTAAAAGCCTGCCCCGATCTAATTTTTCTCTATTAATTCTTCTTTTAGCTCCAGTTTCTTCTACCCCCTGCTCATAATTTTCAGATCCCAGCAAAGAATGCAGGTAAATTCCCGGTATTCCCTGCAGAGCCAGCATAATTGCCTGAGAAGCCATAAACTGTTTAACCTGTAATTTAATTTTTTTATCCTGATCTCTAACTGCATCTACATAGCTGACATTTATTTCGTAAGGACTTTTGGAACCATCAGAATTGGTTTTATAGGAGACCAATCCTCCTTTTGCTTTAACTTTTTTAACCACATCTTTAATCTGATTTTCAGTTAATATTCCTTCTACAGGTCTCAGTCCAACTCCATCGTGAGAGGCTAAGAAGTTGAAATAATAATTACCGGCTTCCAGTTCTTCCAGAGAAGCAGCCCACTCAGTCAATCTGGAGGCATCTTCCTCTAAAAAGCTGTATAACACAAGTGGAGGTAAGGTAAAGTTATAGACCATATCTGCCTCATCTACTCCCTGACCAAAATAACTGATATTTTCCTCATGTGGGACATTGGTTTCCGTTAAGATCAAGGTTGCTGGAGCTACCAGCTTAAAAATTTCTTTAAAAAGCTGAATTATTTTATGAGTTTCTAGCAGATGAATACAGCTGGTGCCAATTTCTTTCCAGAGATAGGCAATCGCATCCAGGCGAATTATCTCTGCTCCCTGAGCTGCATAAAATAAAAGGACATCTATAATTTCCAGCAGAACTTCAGTTTCTTTAAAATTTAAATCAATCTGATCTGGACTAAAGGTTGTCCAGACATGCTTTTTGCCAGCTGCAGTCTCAACTTCAGTTAGCAGAGGTTTGGCTCGAGGTCTGGTGACCATAGAATAATCTTTTTCCGGATCCGCTTCAATAAAATAATTAGCATATTTACCTTCCTGCTTTTTGTATTTTTTAAACCATTTACTTTCAGAAGAAATATGATTAATCACCGCATCAAACATTAAAGAAAAATTTTCACTAATTGCCTCTATGTCTGACCAGTTACCAAATTCAGGGTTAACCTGCTTATAATCAATCACTGCAAAACCATCATCCGAAGAATAGGGAAAAAAGGGCAGAAGATGAATGGTGCTGATACTTGAATCTAAATGATTTTTGAAAAAATTATTTAAAGTCTGCAGTGGTGGCTCTCCCTCAGTTTGTATATGATCACCATAACAGATGACTACACTATCTTTTTCGCTTAATCTGGCTGAACCTTGATCTTGCTTTCTCAGCTCCGGATGCTCTGCTGCAAATTCCAGAATAAAATCTTCCAGTTCAGGATAAAATTCTGCAGTTTTTTGCTCTCCATAAATGAAATTTAACTTTTCTTTTAATTTTTTTTGGGCTGAATATGGAATTTTAAAGTCCATAAATAT
>JAXKWB010000044.1:0-13079 GCA_036172385.1 Halanaerobiales bacterium
GTAATATAATTGCTTTTAGAGAATCTGAAAATTATCGAAGTGGCTCCAGAAATAGATATCCTCAAAAAGAACTTTTATTATATAAAATGATGATAAGGTCGAAAAAAAATAAACTGGAAAAAATAGAAGACAGAAAATATAGACTTAAAAGATGAGGTGTTATAGGTGAGCTACAAAAAAGAAATACAGAATATTCTGGTTGAAGATATTGATGATTTTTCTAAAAAGATTAAGATAATAGCTGTAATAACTTCAGCAATAAAAGAAAATTTAAATCTCACTCCAGTAGTTGTTGGTGGTCAGGCTGTCGAATTTTACACTGGTGGAGGTTATTCTACCATGGATGTTGATATTATCTGTGAAGCTTCTATAGAAAGAATTGCTAACGTTATAGAAAGATTAGGTTTTTATAGGGAGAATAAATACTGGATTCTTGATTCTAATATTATCGATTTAGCTGTAGAAGTCCCATCTGGTCCACTTGCAGGTTCAAGAGATAAATTAATGGAAGTTCAAGCTGGAGAACATACAGCATATTTTATTGGTGCAGAGGATATTATAATTGATAGATTGAATGCTTATGTATATTGGAATGAAAAATGGCAGCAGGAATGGATAATTGGTATAATAGTCAATAATTATTATGATATTGACTGGGAATATTTAAATAAAAATGCCAGTCAGGAAAGAGTTACAGATTCACTGAAAAATATGGTCGATAAAGCTGAAGATATTATTAAGTCAATTGAAGAATAAATTGGTTGAATATTAGATAAATAGTCGACTAGTTGTTAATTCTTAAAGAATTGGAGCCTGTGCTTAGACCGACAGTTAAAAGAAGGATAATCAGCAAAGATGGAAAACTTAAAGAAAATATTAGATGATTTTCTATCAGATCAAGATGAGAGATTATATGGAAGGTGGAGAAGAGATAGGTTCTGTTGTAGTTCCTGAAAAAATAACTGATCTTACTAAAAAAGATTTTTATGTTTATATAGAACTGGATGAAAAAGAGAACAAATATTATATAGTAAGCAGTGGAAATGTTTATCCAATTTTATTTCTGACCAACCAGGAGGCACATTATGGCATGCAAATGGTATCCAGTTTGTCCGATGAAAAGATATTATGAACAGGGTAAAATAGATAAAAAATGGATAGAAAACTACTGTCATGGGGATAATAAGAACTGTGTGCGCTATCAGATGGAAGAAAACGGAGAATATCATCCTGATAATATGCTGCCAGATGGAACGATTGATGAAAATTTAAAATAATAGAAACAATGGAGGGTTAAAAAATGATCAAACATGTAGTGATGTGGGAGTTCAAAGATCATGCTGAAGGTAATGATAAAGAGCGAAACATTGCATTAGCAGCAGAAAAAATAATGGAATTAAAAGATTTAGTCGATGTTATTCAATTTATCGAGGTAGGTATAAACTTAAATGAAGCAGATGACCAGGCCTATGATCTTGTTTTAATCAGTGAGTTTAAAACATTATCCGACCTGGATGAATATCAAGATCATCCCGATCATCAAATAGTTAAGGATTTTGTCAAGAAGGTAGTTGATAAAAGAGTAGTAGTTGATTATGAAGTCTAAAATAGATCTCATTAAGTATATGGTGGCCAAAATCAGAATTTGTATCACTGCAGCTGTTCTTTAATACATCCAGCAGTTTTTCCGTTTTAAATACATAGATTCCCATCGAGGCCAGGTTGCTGGGAGGATCATCCGGCTTTTCTAAAAAGTTAGTTATTCTCATATCTTCCTGATGATCTAAAATCCCAAAGCGGCCTGCATCTTGATAATCTACCGGCTGAGCTGCTATTGTTAAATTTGCCCCTTTACTGCGATGATATTCTATCATTTTGCTGTAATCCATTTCGTAAACATGATCACCTGATAGAACTATAACTTCTTCAGGATTCTTATTTCTGATAAAGCTGATATTCTTATAAATCGCATGAGCTGTTCCCTTATACCAGTCGGTATTACCGGGTTTACCTTTGAAAGGCTGTAATATTGTTACTCCACCATTTTTTCGATCGAGATCCCAGGGCTTTCCGATACCGATGTGTCGATTAAGAGAGTGGGGAAGGTACTGAGTTAGAACACCAACATTGAAGATTCCTGAATTGACACAGTTGCTCAAAGCAAAGTCTATCAGCCTGTACTTCCCGGCAAAAGGTACGCTTGGCTTAGCACGATGTGCGGACAAAATATCCAGTCTGCTTCCTCTTCCACCAGCTAAAATTAATGCTAATGTTCTTCTCATTTTATTTAGCCCCCTTTGTTTGTAAATCTCGAATTGATTGTTAAGATGTTCGGAGATAAATAAATTATTTTACTGTTATATTATTATATTTAGAGAATGAAAGGAATTCTTCTTTTATCTGAAGACTGTAATAAATGAAATTTTGTGAGAAGATAATATCAACTGCTTTAATTTGCTAACTGAAGCAAATATTATCCAAAAAGCTGCAGTTAATCACTGATTATAATTTGTGATTACACTACAAAATTATCTCCATTATCTCCTATATATTTGCCAGCTTCCCAATCTGACGAATCATACATAATCTTATATTCTGCTCCCGCTTCTAGATCAAAAGTATTGCTCCAAATTCCCTTTTCCTCTTCTTTCAAATTATAGCTCTTGTCTTCTAAATTCCAGTCATTCATCTCTCCAACTAAATGCATCTCAGCTGGGGTTTCTATTCCCAGATGATTGGTGTTGATGCTGATTTTTACTTTTTCTTCGGCCGATTTATTTTCTCCTAATGTTAATTCTGATTTGATGAGCTCATAGGTCTTATCAGCTATACCTTTAACTTCTTTCAGTTCTTCCAGAGTTTCGAAACCGTTGTTTTCTTTTCTGTATTTTATTATGTTGAAAGCTTTTCCATATCCGATTCCCGTAATTTGTGTAAGATCATTCATATCTGCTTCGTTTAAGTAAATCATCTTTACCACTCCTCGTTTTAAAAAAGTTAAATTATTTTTAAATATTGTAATATTCCATCTTATTTATAACATTTCTAGCCTTAAGCATAATATCATCATTAATTTCGATGGTTGTTTCCATATTTTTAAGGGCATCAGCAATTTTGTTTAAATTATTTCTTCGATAAATTTTGACATTTTGCTGCCTCCTTTTAATAAAATAAAAAACTCCTTCCAGATTGTGCATATATGTACAATCAGAAGGAGAAAAGTTCCTCTTTAAAAACTAATTATTTTCCTCCGTCTGCATTAACAGAATCAGGTCAATGGGTCGATGAATTATCCTCTCAGCACTGTATGCTCCCCGTTTGTTCGGTAAAATGAAATTTACCTTCGATGAAATTATATAATATAAGTTAAGATTATATATATTATAAGATATTTTCAACCTGAAGTCAAA
The DNA here is from genome assembly GCA_036172385.1 of Halanaerobiales bacterium. Taxonomy (GTDB): domain Bacteria; phylum Bacillota; class Halanaerobiia; order Halanaerobiales; family Halanaerobiaceae; genus Halanaerobium. The sequence continues at coordinate 3,411 of JAXKWB010000044.1, forward strand.
AAAGATAAAGTGATTTGGTGGTGTTTTAACTCACTAATATGTTCATATATAACAGCATTCTTGGATTTGTATAATATTTCAGATTATTGAGAGAAATTAGATTTTGCTTAGTGAATTTTAAGAGCTGCTAAAAGTTGTTTTATATTTAGAAGGGTGCTAAAATATTAACAAGAGCTAGATGATTTGCTGTAATAATAAATATGGAACCCTGTACTAGAAAAAGGAGGTCTGAAATGTTAAATAAGAAATTGAAAGTTTCAATTATCAGTGGTGCACTTTTGGGAATCATCTGTATTATAGGTGGAAGTATCAGGATGGGTTTGGCCGGTAATGAGCTCTATCTATTTGCCCTATGGTACAATAGGTTAATCATGGGTGTATTGATCGGTTTGACAAAAATAGAACCAGGCAGCCCTGGGTTGATCAAAGGTGGACTGCTCGGTTTGATGGTTTCTCTGGCTTTTTACCTTTCAACAGGTATGAGCGATTTGATTTCATTTTTAGCAGGTATTGTCTATGGGGTGATCATAGCTGCAGCTGTAAGAAAGTATGCTCAAAGCTAGTATGCTGTAATAATCACTTAATTATTCAAATCAATCTTTTCATATTCAACCTTTATTTCAAAAGTGTTATTATCATCTTCAAAATCTTCTTCATATCTAAGCTGCCTGTTGTCAACCAAAAAAAAGTATTTTTTTAGCTGTGCAGAATTTATTATACAAGCAGGTGATAAAATGAATGAAAATATACTTAAAGAAAAGCTTAAAGCTGGAATAGTCGGTCATCTCACAGGTGATGCTCTTGGTGTGCCGGTAGAATTTAAAAATCGGGAAGAACTGAAAAAAGACCCGGTAGAAGATATGAGGGGTTACGGAACATATAGTCAGCCGCCGGGTACCTGGTCAGATGACAGCTCTTTGACCCTCTGTCTGCTCGAATCGCTCATAGACGGATATGACCTGGAAGATCAGGCAGACAAATTTGTACGCTGGCTTTATGATGCTTACTGGACTGCCCGAGGTAGAACTTTCGATGTCGGCAATACAACCCTTCTCTCAATTTCTAAGCTCAGGGCCGGTCAGCAGCCGCTTTCTGCAGGAGAAGATGGAGAAAGGGATAACGGCAATGGTTCTCTGATGCGCATCCTGCCGCTTGCTTTTTATCTTTTGGATGCAGACCCAAAAGAGAGATTTAATAAAACAAAAGAGGTCAGCTCCTTAACCCACAGTCATCCACGTTCTGTACTCGGCTGCTATATCTATCTAGATTTCGCGGTCAGAATTATCAAGGAAGTTGAATTGGAAAAAGCATATGCAGAAACAAAAGAACATATTAAGACTTTTGTAAAAGATGAACCTTACAGCTCTGAACTAAAATATTACAGCAGAATTTTAGAGGAAGATATTCGCAATCTGAAAGAGGAGGAGATCAGATCAACCGGTTATATCGTGCATACTCTTGAGGCATCATTCTGGGCGCTTTTAAACACCGAATCTTATAGAAATGCCGTACTGAAAGCGGTTAATCTGGGTGATGATACTGATACCACTGCAGCTGTAACAGGTGGTCTAGCAGGAATATATTATGGATATCAGCAAATTCCGGATGATTGGCTGGTAGAAATTGCAAGGTTGGATGATGTATTAGAACTTATAGATCTTTTTTCGAAAAATCATTGACCTAAGCTGAAATGTATTATACAATGCAAAAGCAAAGAAAAGATTTAGAGAATTTTAATAGAGAAATATAAAGGAGTCACTAATATTATAAAGAGAATTTTAAAGAAATATGAAGAGATAATTATTGGAAAGTTATTCTCTTAATCTGAACTGACAGCTTGAGTCATTTTTCTAACTGGATAAATATAATAATAAGATAGCAATAAAAGATCCCTCTACATAATTGTAGAGGGATTTAGTATTTAATAGTCAGAAATAATATTTATATTATTTGTTATCTTCCGTACACTAATCTGAAATACATTAAATAGACTTATAGATTACTCTACCTCGAGCTTCGGTTTTAATTATTATGTGCTGATCCCACTCATCTGACTTAATTACCTCCACCGTATTACCGATCTTGTCTTCATCAGAGGCATAGATGCATTCGAACTGATCTCCTGGCTCATGAAGTGTGCCGTCAACTATCACTTTGGCAGTCTGCTCATTTTCCAGATTGCAGTTTACAGCCAGCAAAAATTCTTCCTGGCTGAAGATCCTGGACCAGGCGATGATTTCATTACAGCGGTCTTCACCTGCTGTAGGAAAATGGAAGTTCTGAGCATCCAGATCAGCGATTTTTCTCAGATACTGGCGGCCGATTCTGAGATGGATGTATTCTTTTCTGAGTTCACCGAACTTTTTGATCTCCTTATAGATCGGATTATTATCATCTAAAAAACTCCTGTTTCGAGTTCTGAAGGCACCAAAATCTCCACCGAACATCGATTCTCTGATGTATTTATCTTCATCACCGCTGCCGTCGAAGGCCTGCTCAGTTCCATAGTAGATGCAGGGAATACCTGCCGTGAAAAAATTGATAAATTCGGCATTTGTCAGGAAAGGTGCCGTTTTTTTATCTGCGCAAAATCTTTCTTTATGCTGCTGCTGATAAACCATATCATGGTCGTCAAACATTGTCATCACATTTTTATGATACCACTGTTCTTTACCCTCGCTCAGCACTTCAGAATTTGTGAAAATCGAGAAGTAATTTTCAGCTGGATAGTAACCTTTAGCGACATTTTCTAAGTTTTCCGGAATCTTATTGATACCCAGTGCTGCATCTAGACCTGTTTTTTCACAGATCATTTTTGCGAACTCCATCCCACCTGTTATTTCTCCAACAACGAAAAATTCTTTTTTGCCGAGGGTCTGTGCAAATTCTTTAATTTCCGTAGTAAAGTAGCGCACCGCACCCGAATTTATGTGCTTAACAGTATCAAGCCTGAAGCCGTCGAGGTCTGCATAGGCGATCCAGTATTTATAGCATTCTGTCAGTATCTTTAATGCTTCAGAAGGATGGTAATCTGTTAGATCACCTGAACCTGTATTGATATTTTTGAGAGAGTAAAAATCCCCATCTCTGTATTCGGGATCATTATCCCAGGCAGTAATATATCCTTTGCGGGTAAACGTCTCAAGCTTAAACAGCTCCTGGGGCCAGATCCCTCCCTCGGGCCACTGCTGATCATAGTCAGGATTTGCAGGATCTACGCTAGCTTCCCCATTTCCATTTCTAAAAGCCTTTACCGGATACTGCTCACCAGTGTAGGGGGTATCCTCACCCTCATAGGAAAAAACATCTCCCGAATGGTTGATGATTACATCGAGGATGATATAGATTTCTCTTGCATGTGCCTTTTCGACAAGTTCTTTGAGATCTTCTCGGCTGCCGAAATGCGGGTCGACCTCTAAAAAGTTCTGAATTCCATAACCATGATAATTTGTTGAATATATAGGCTGCTTCAGTATCGGGCTTATCCAGAGCACACTAACTCCCAGGCCTTTGAGATAATCAAGTTTTTCGATTATGCCTTTTATGGTACCACCAACCCACTTATCTCCTGATTCAAGCCATTTATTTCTGCTTTCTTCACTCTGTAGAGCATTTTCATAATCTTTTTCCGGATCATAAAGAGGACAGTTCTCCTGATGATTGTTGAACCTGTCGATGAGCAAAAAGTAGAAGAGCTCTTCATCCCAGGCCTCCGGAGACTTGGTATATTCTCTGTCTTTGCTGATTTCCTTCAAATTTATATCTTCAAGTTTTCTCATGATTCACCTTCTTTCTTAGCTTAACTTAATTATAGCAAATTTTTGTAATATTCTAAAGAAATTGTTTGAGAAGCTGTATCCAGGATTTGCAAATAGATTATCAGATTTTCATCTCTAGAAAAAAAAGGATTTAATTATTTTATCGGGAAATTACGGGAGAGTATTATTTTTTGCTTTTGCTGAAATTAAATCAGCTTAAATAAGATGATGGGAGGAAAATTTTATGTTTTCTATTTGTGCCTGGTGTGATGAAAAATCATGTAAGAAAGAAAACGAAGAATATCCTGAGTTTTGTATTATGCCGGAGAAGAACTGGTTTGCAGAATTAGCTCCTAAATATGAAGAAGAAGAGAACAGTCTTCTTTTTAAAACTGCTGCTCATATAGAAACAACGGGTTATTGAGAATGGCCGTGATTAAAGGAAATAGCAGAATTTGTAGTCAAGGCTGCATATCGAGACTAATCATAATTTCACCCAAAATATTTACCTTGCTGTCAAAACAATTATTCTGTTGTTATTTTCAAGGCGCTTTAAATTATTGACAAAATTATGAACATATGTTATAATATATTGTGAATTAAATTACAATAATTTTAATATCTTCCTGATAGATGGGGCTTGCCGATCTAAAGGGAACAAAACAGAGATGGTTCTAAGTGAAAGGGGGACAGCCTGATCATGAAGAGTTGCTGTTATTATCTAATTTTTAGAACTTATCTTAACTGATAAGTTTTTTTGTTTTTGAATCAATTTTATGAAGCTCATATATGAAATTATTTTTTGAAATTTCAGTCTATAGTCCTGTTGAATAAGAGAAGAAAAAACTTTAATAAAGGGGGAAATACTGAAGTGAGTACCATGGCACCGCAAAAATGGGCAAATAATGTAATCAAAGAAGATGAGATAGAAAGGTATTTGATAGATGGTGAAGATTTTATTGATGAAAAATTGATAAAGAGTAAACTGGCAGAAAATGATGATCCTGATAAAGTTCAAATTGAGGCGATTATCGAGAAATCCCTTGATATAGAGCGGTTAAGTCCGGAAGAAACCGCACTGCTTTTGAATGTTGAAGATCCAGAACTGCTGGATATGATGTATGAGGCAGCTCTAGAAGTTAAGAGAAAAGTTTATGATAACAGAATTGTTACCTTTGCTCCACTTTACTGCAGCAATCTCTGTGTAAATAACTGTCTTTACTGTGGATTTAGAAAAGATAATCAAGAGGAAGAACGGCGTATTTTAAGTATGGAGGAGGTAAAAGAAGAAACCAAAGCTTTGATTAGAGAAGGACATAAGAGAAGCATAGTCGTCTATGGTGAGCATCCCAGGTCTGATGCAGATTATATTGTTGATTCTATTGAAGCAATCTACGATGTTGAACTGCCGACCAAAAATGGTTATGGTTCAATCAGGCGGGTAAACATCAATGCAGCACCGATGTCCATCTCAGATTTAGAAAAGCTCTGGGAGGTGGGAGTCGGCACCTATCAGGTATTTCAGGAGACATATCATCGTCCTACATATGATAAACTGCATCCATCTGGGCCAAAGGAAAATTATCGCTGGAGATTATATGCATTACACAGGGCCATGGATGCAGGTATAGATGATGTAGCCATCGGTGCGCTTTTTGGACTTTACGACTGGAAGTTCGAGGTTATGGGGCTGCTCTATCATACCATAGATTTAGAAAAGCAGTTTAACGGTATTGGTCCCCATACAATTTCTTTTCCCAGACTGCAGGATGCGAGCGGATCTCCTTACTCACAGAACAGCAGTTATCATGTTTCTGATGAAGAATTCAAAAAATTAGTTGCGGTTTTAAGGCTTGCCGTTCCCTATACAGGACTTATCGTGACAGCTCGTGAAACAGCTGAGATGAGAAGAGAAGCTGTAAAACTTGGTTCTACTCAGACAGATGCCTCAACAAGATTGGGTATTGGTTCCTATAGCGAAGAACTCAGCAGCCAGGAAAAAGAGAGACAGCAGTTTATGTTAGGAGATACAAGAGATCTCGATACAGTGATCAGAGAATTTGCAGAGATGGGTATGATAACCTCTTTCTGCACTGCCGGCTATCGCTGTGGCAGGACAGGCGATAAAATAATGCAGCTGCTAAAATGTGGAACCGAAGGCAAGTTCTGCAAGATCAATGCGGTTTTAACGTTTAGAGAGTGGCTGGATGATTTTGCTTCTCCTGAGACTAAAAAAGCTGGGGAAAAAGTACTGCAGAAAGAATTGGATGAAATTGAAAAAGATGATTTCTATAAAGAAAAAAATCTTCTGGCTGAGTTTAAAAACTATTATGAAAGGATAAAAGATGGTGAAAGAGACCTCTACATTTAAAATAATTAAAACAGCAGTTGATCCTGAAGAACATCTTGAAGAAAATTTCAGAAGAATATCGGATATTCTAGCAGAAAATCATGACATACAGCTCTATTTTTGTCGGGTTATCGGTGGACGCAGATGGTCTTTTTGTTCAGGCTATCCCGGAATCATATCTGCTAAAAAGAGAATAAATATCGATGATGAGTTTGGCCTTATCATCGGTCGCTATGAAAATCTATCTGAGGAAGAATGGGAAAAGATATGTGAACTGATCAGAAAGCTTTCTGATTCAGATAATGATTAGAAATCTTTTGCTTCATTTGGATATATAATATCTAAAAATCCCCTTGCTGATAAACAGATTTCACTCTTTAATCTGCTTATCATGAGGGGATCTTATTATTTTAGAATAATTATTCACTTTTAAACATTACCGAGATGGATATATTTTAGTCCGGCTTCTTCTCCTATCTTTTTTGCTTTTTTAAGTGCCTTCATCGGAGTTATCTGAATATCCTTCATTTTCCAGCCGGGATAAAACCTGGAGATATGCCATGGTACATCGGGGCTTAGCTCTCTGCTTATAAATTCGGCAATATTTTTCAGATCATCATCTTCATCATTGAGTCCAGGTATCAGAAGTGTTGTCACTTCGAGGTGGACACCTGCCTCGTGGAGGTATTTTAAGTTTTCTTCAATCGCCTCAACACTTCCACCTGTGTGTTTTTTATAAAGTTTATTCGGTCCTTTATGATCAATATTAGCTGCATCAAGATAGGGTGTTATTTCATCGAGTGTTTCTCTTGTCATATAGCCGTTGCTGACCCATACATTTTTAATTCCTTTTTCTTTAGCCAGTTTCATTGTTTCCAGTGCATATTCCAAAAATATTGTCGGTTCAGTATAGGTATAAGCTATTGATTCACAGTCGTGCTCCAATGCTCCCTGAACTATTTCTTTCGGTGAGATATCCCTTCCACGTACATCGTTATCTGCGGCAGGGCTCTGTGATATCTGCCAGTTCTGACACCAGGTGCATTTCATATTGCAGCCCTCTGTTCCAATTGAATAGGCACTGCTGCCCGGCATAAAGTGGTAGAGCGGTTTTTTCTCTATTGGATCAACATGAACTGCTACGGCCTTACCATAGTTTAGGGCATAAAGAATTCCATCGCTATTTTCTCTAACCCGACAGATACCTCTTTTGCCTTCCTTGATCACACATCTGTGATTGCAGACATTGCACTTAACCATTTTATTTTCCAGTTTTTCATAAAGCATAGCTTCCTTCATAATTTGACCCTCCTTGCTGTAAGTCTGATTGTTCTGCAGGCTGGCATTAATTTCTCTCGTTTATTTTGTAAAATGAGATCGATTTAATCTATCTTTCTAATATCAATATACAACTCAAAAGCTGATATGTCAAAATATTTAATCATTTACACCTCTTCTATCGGATGTTAAAATTAATATAGATAAGTTTGAATCTGCAGCCTGAATGACAAAAGAAAAGTTCTAAGATGCTGGAAATTAACTCCAGGCATATCCTGCAGGTCGGAAGTCTAAATTGAAAGGAATGTCAATTATTATGGAAAATTTATATGCAAAATCGATTGAAGTTCTAAATCAAAGAGGGGTAAAAATTGAAGATATAGCTGAGCTGGTTAAATCACTGCAGGAACCATTTGATCCCGATATCAGCTTAGAAGCCTGTCTGGAAAATGTTGAAGCCGTTTTGAAAAAAAGAGAGGTGGCCCACGCGATATTAACAGGGGTTGCTCTTGATGAGCTGGCTGAAAAAAAGATGCTTCCAGAGCCTATTCAAAGTATTATAGATACAGATGAAGGTCTTTACGGAATCGATGAGATTATACCGCTCTCAATTGTAAACCTCTATGGAACGATAGGTTTGACGAGTTATGGATTTTTGGACAAAGAAAAGATCGGCATAATCAAAGAGCTGGATACTAAAAAAGATGGTGAAGTCAATACTTTTTTAGATGATCTTGCTGCAGGGATTGCTGCAGCTGCTGCAAGCCGCTATGCTCATGGAGATGGTAGTTAAAAATGATTAGAATATTTGCTTCAAGAAATGAGAAAAAGAACTAAGCTTTAATTCTGTTGATAGAAGTAAAACTTTGCTTGCAGATTAAATGAGCTGCCAAGGGAGGGTTAATTTATATGAACAAGACCAAGCTTTCCAAAACAGTCTCTTATATTTTGCGTCACAATCCGGAATCATTTGGCTTAAAACTTGCCGCAGATGCTTCGGTCAAAACGGATAAACTTTTGGATTCCCTTAAAGATAAATTTAAGGATATCGGCCGCGATGATCTGATCGAACTGGTAAAAAATGATCCCAAAGGGCGGTTCAGTTTTTTAGATGATAGAGAAAGAATCAGGGCTAATTATGGGCACAGCATTGATGGGGTTAATCCTGATTATGAAGCGGTAAAACCTCCACAGTTTCTTTTTCATGGGACGACCCCTGAAGTTAAAGCCAAGATACTAAGCGAAGGAATTAAGCCGATGGGCAGAAATTATGTCCATCTAAGTGTGAATGTAAAAGAGGCCAGAAAAGTTGCCCGGAGAAGAACAAATAAGCCGGTTATATTCAAAATAAAGGCACTAAAAGCATATCAAGCTGGCCAGAATTTCTATAAAACAGCAGAGAATATATATCTGACAGATGAGATTTCTGCAGAATATCTATTTATCCCTTAAATTATTAAGGTAAAATTCTTTTTTTGTAGAATAATATATAGTAGTAGAATATCTAAATTGTTTGAGATACAATTAATTCAACATAGTTCAGGAAGGTGAAAAAATGACCACAAAGACAGAGCTTTTGCTTATCAGACATGGAGAAACAGAAAGTAACAAAAATTATATAATTCAGGGCCAGACGGATACAGACCTCAATGCAGGCGGCATAAAAAAAGCTGCAGAGACAGCAGAATTCCTTAAAGATTATAATTATGATCATCTCTACAGCAGTGATCTCAAGCGGGCAAAGAAGACCGCTTCCTTTATTGCCGATAATCTCGATCTTGAGATCAAAGAGAATGAAAAAATAAGGGAGATACATTTTGGAGAATGGGAAGGTTTAAGTCTCGAGCAGATCGAAGAACAGTATCCGGAAGATATGGAAGCCTGGAGAAAAGATCCGCTGACAAATGGCCCTCCTGGCGGAGAAAACATTACCCAGTTTACAGCTAGAATCAACTCTTTTTTCAATGAAATTCTGGAAAAACATCGTGGAGAAAAACTGATAGTTGTGACCCATGGAGGTGTTATCAAGATGTTTTTACGGGAGATTCTCGAGGTGAACACAAAGAGTTTTAGGCAGTTCCAGATCGATAACACATCAATAACGGAACTTAAATTTTACGATGATGATGTTGTTTTAAGCAAGCTGAATTACCTGGTTGGAGAAAATTTTGATTAAAGACATCAGTTTGTGAGATCATGGTGTCAGAGCCCCATGTTATAATCGAACTGCAGGGAAGTAATCAAATAAATTTAGAGGTGATCTTAAATGGGAAAATTGGTTGC
>JAXKWB010000045.1:0-10460 GCA_036172385.1 Halanaerobiales bacterium
TGCTGCTGTTAGTGTTGTTTTCCCATGGTCAACATGTCCTATTGTTCCTATGTTAACATGTGGTTTGTTTCTTTCAAATTTTGCTTTTGCCATTTTCTTTTCTTCCCCCTTAAAAATTTAACTTATTTTTATGTAACCATCAGGATATAAGATCCACAAAAAAGGCCTGGCGGCTGCAGGCCGAATACTGTCATTAATGACAGTTATATTTATTTGAATCAGAAGCAAATTAGAAATTTATATATTATGTTTTTCTAAAAATACTTCTAATTTTCTTTTTACTCTCTGTAATGCATTATCTACTGACTTTACATGTTTATCTAAGTTTTCAGCAATTTTTTGATAAGATTTACCATCTAAGTATTCCTGTAGAACATCAAATTCTAAATCACTTAACATTGAAGAAATTTCAGACTCAATTAAATCATAAGTTTCATTGCTGATAAATAAAGCTTCTGGATTAGATAATTTACCACCTTTTAAAATATCTAGAAGAGTTCGATCTGATTCTTCATCATAAATTGGCTTATTTAAAGAAATATAGGTATTTAAAGGCTGGTGTTTCTGGCGAGTAGCGGCTTTAATCGCAGTGATTATCTGTCGGGTAATACACAACTCTGCAAAAGCCCTAAAAGAGGCCAGTCTCTCAATTTTATAATCACGTACTGCTTTATAAAGGCCAATCATGCCTTCCTGAACAATATCTTCCCGATCAGCTCCTACCAGAAAATAAGAGCGTGATTTAGCAAGTACAAAGTTCTTATAACGTTTAATTAGAGTTTCCTGAGCTTCCATATCCCCTTGATGTACCAATTCTACCAGTTCATCATCGGACATCTGCTTATACTCTTCAAAACTGATATCATCAAAATCAAGTTCCTGAGCATTCATCTTCAACCAGAATCCCCTCCCTTATCCATTACATTACTATTATACTTGCTAAAAAAACTTTCGTCAAGAAATATCTTCTCCGCGCTGACGGAAAATTTCGTAGATAATAATAGCTGCTGCTACAGAGGCATTAAGGGATCCTAATTCTCCACTCATTGGAATTTTAACAAGGAAATCACAGTTTTCTCTAACCAGTCTTCTGAGTCCACTTCCTTCACTCCCAATTGCCAGTCCAATGGAGCCGCTTAAGTCAGCCTCAAAATGATTCTGTTCAGCTGCGGCATCAGCACCGGCTATCCAGAAATTAGCCTGTTTTAAATCCCGAATAGCATAATTTATATTAGAAACTTTAACTAAAGGTATATGTTCTGCTGCTCCAGCTGCCGATTTCAAAACTACCGGGGTAATACCTACAGCCCGACGGTCCTGGTAGACCACTGCGTCAGCCCCAGCTGCATAGGCAGTTCTGATTATTGCCCCAAAATTATGAGGGTCTTTTATTTCATCTAAAATAATAACCAGAGCATCTCCTTCTTTGTTTTCCTTAATTTCAATTATATCTGACAGCCCATATTCCTGCAGGGGATCCGCCTCAGCAATTACTCCCTGATGAGCATGAGATCTGGCGCTTTCATCTAATTTTTGCGAAGAAATTCTGCTAACTGGAACATTTTTCTCTTCTGCCATTTCTAAAATATTATCTATTATTTCAGCTGAAATTTCTTCTTGAATAAAAATACGGTGTATTTTCCTGTTTCCTCTTAAAGCTTCATAAACTGGATTTCTTCCTTCAATCTTTGGCATTTAATTATCATCCTTCACTTCTTTAATTTCCCATTCTGTTCCCCGGGAAGTATCTATAACTTCAATTCCTATTTCCTGCAGCCGGTCTCTAATCAAATCTGCTTCTTCCCAGTTTTTGTTTTCTCTGGCTCTATCTCTCAAATCTATCAATAAGTTGACAAGCGGATCGACTAAATCATTACCCGCTGCTGCAGCTGCTTCCAGTTCAAATTCTAAACCCAAAACTTCTGCTAATTCTAGAAAAATTTCTTCTGTTTCTTCCAGGATAGCAAAATTCTTTTCATTTAGCGAAAAATCTTTTTGGTTAATATAACTGTTTATTTCCCCAACCAAATCATGTAATACTCCAATCGCTTCAGCTGTATTAAAATCATCTTCTAAAGCTTCAACAAAAGACTTCTGCTTTTTTACAATCTTTTCAAAAAAGTCTTCAGCTTCTTTATTTTTAGCTGCAGAATCAATATCCAGACTTAATATTTTTGCCAGCTGCTTTCTTGTGTTTTCAATTCGTTCCAGTGAAGTTTGAGCTTCTTCTAATTTTTGATAAGAAAAATCAATTGGACTTCTATAGTGTCTGCTTAAAAGAAAATACCTGACTACCCGGGCTGAAAACTCTTTTAAAACTTCTCGACTTGTAAAAAAGTTGCCCTGAGACTTAGACATCTTTTCTCCACTTAAGTTAACAGTACCATTATGCAGCCAGTAATTAACAAATTTCTGCCCACTATAAGCTTCAGATTGAGCAATTTCATTTTCATGGTGGGGGAAGATCAGATCAACTCCACCTCCGTGAATATCGAAAGTAGCTCCCAGACGCTTCATTGACATTGCTGAACACTCTATATGCCAGCCCGGCCATCCTTCTCCCCAGGGGCTGTCCCAACCTTCTCCTGGTTCAACTTTTTTCCACAGCCCAAAATCTAGAGGGTTTCTTTTTTCTTCATTGACTGCAATTCTGGCACCAGCCTGCAGCTCATCCAGATTTCTTCCTGACAATTTTCCATAATCATCAAAACTTTCTACACTAAAGTAGACATTCCCATTTACCTCATAAGCATAGCCTTTCTCGATTAAAGTTTTTACCATCTCAATGATCTGGTCAATATTTTCACTGACCCGCAAATATTTGTCAGCTGCTTTTATATTAAATTCTCTGATATCTTCTAAAAAAGCATTTGCATATTTATCAGCCAGTTCTGCTGGAGTTAGACCTTCTTCTGCTGCTCTTTTGACTATCTTCTCATTAATATCAGTAAAATTAGAAATATAATCAACTTGATAACCTAAATATTCAAGAAAGCGTCGGACTACATCATAATTAATTGCACTTCTGATGTGACCAATATGAGAATAATTTTGAACAGTTAATCCACAGACATACATTTTCACCTTTCCTGCTGCTTCTGTTTCAAATTTTTCTTTCTCACCTGTTAAAGTATTATATACTTTAAGCATTTCTTCACTCCTTTCTAACTGACCTTATTTAATAAAGTAATAAAAATTTTAGTCCGCTTTTAAAAAAGAGCCTTCTCCCTGAGAGAAGACTCTTAGCATAATTTCTTTTTTTAATTATTTCCCGCCAATTCTAAAGCAGCATCAAGTCGGCGGGCAATTTCTTCAGCTCCAAAAATCGAGATAACACTTGTCATTTCCGGGCCAGAACCCCTTCCGGTAATTGCAAGTCTGGTTGGGTGATAAATTGTTCTACCACCTACATCCAGCTCATTTTTAAGTTCTTTAAAAATTTCTCCAACCGCTTCTGCTGTTAATTCATCTCGCTCATACATTTTTATTTTTAAGGTTTCAAATACTAATTTCACATCTGCACCTTTAAATTCTTCCGCTGCTTCCTCAGGCTTATCAAATTCGATTTCGGTTAAAAACAGCTCTGCTTCCTCCGGAATCTGAGATAAATAGTCAACTCCAGTTCTGGCCTCATCAATTACCTCTGTCAGCCAGTCTCTATTATTTTCTATATACTCTTCGTCAACCAGACCGGACTCCAGTAAGAAAGGCAGAGACAGTTCAACAATTCTATCAAGTTCAGCTGCCCGAATATACTTCCCATTCATCCAGTTTAGTTTTTCTCTATCAAAAACTGCACCACTTTTATTAACATCTTCAATAGCAAAACGTTCTATAATTTCTTCCTGGGAGAGTATTTCTTCTTCATCTCCAGTTGACCAGCCTAAGAGGGCCATAAAATTAAAGAGTGCTTCCGGTAAATAACCCTGCTCCCTAAATTCGCCAATATAAACAGAATCTTTACCACGCTTTTTAAGCTTTGCCTTATTTTCATCTAAAATCAAGGGTAAATGGGCAAATTCAGGTAATTCAAAACCTAAAGCTTGATAGATTAGAATCTGTTTTGGAGTATTAGATAGGTGGTCTTCACCTCTGACAACATGTGAAATTTTCATTAATGCATCATCAATTACTACTGCGAAATTATAAGTCGGCATCCCATCGGATTTAAAGATGATAAAATCATCTAAAACAGAGGAACTAAAACTAACATCCCCTCTAATTAAATCTTCAACAACTATTTCCTGTTCTTCCGCTGGCAGTTTGAAACGTAAAACCGGTTCTCTTCCTTCAGCCTCATAAGCTTTTCTTTCTTCTTCGGTTAAGCTGCGGCAAGAACCGTCATAACGAGGCATCTCATCATTCTCAATCGCTTTCTGCCGCATTTCGTCCAGTTCTTCTTTAGTACAGTAACATTTATAGGCATGACCGGATTCTAGTAATTTGTCAGCATATTCCTGATAAAGATCAATCCTTTCAGTCTGACGGTAAGGGCCGTAATCTCCACCAATACCAACACCCTCATCTGCATCCAGACCAAGCCATTCCATCTCCTGAATGATTATATCTTCAAATTCTCTGGTCGATCGTGCCTGATCTGTATCTTCTATTCTCAAAACTAATTCTCCATCTTTTTGCTTTGCAACCAGCCAGTTAAAGAGAGCTGTTCGCATATTACCAATATGAATCTTCCCGGTAGGACTCGGGGGGAAGCGTAATCTTATGTTATTACTCATAACCTTATAATTCCTCCTAAATATATTTGCAATTGTGTTAAATTATATTACACTTGTACCAACAGTTAACTGTTCAGGACCATCAACTAGAGCATGGCCAAACTTACCAAAAATAGCAACAGAAATATGTCCATCTCCCCGGACAACTGCTATCTTAAAACCTCCACCAAGACCTGGATTTACAAGGTCCAGCTGACTGTATGCATCTTTAACAGCATTGGAAACAGCCATTTTTTCACGAGAATTTTCGCTGATTACTCCTCTGGCAATTGCAGCTACAGTAGTACTTTCCCGCAATTTAATCGGCAGTTTTTCTGCACTGGCACCAGTTTGAGTAATTGCTCCTCGATAGCCATAACCTTCTATTTTTTTCAACCAGTATTCTTCGTAATCTCGACTTCTGGTCATTGAAAGATAAATGGCGGAACTTTCTGGAGTTATAGTTTTCTTCTCCATTTCCATTTCCTCTTCTTCATCTTTTAAATATCCATAAACTATATCTTCAGATGTAACAATACCTACTAATTCTTTTCTATCATTAAAAACAGGCAAACCTCCGATGTGATTATCGGATAATTTTTTTGCCGCCTGCTGAACTGTGCTTTTTTCATTAATAACAATTAAATCATCAGACATAAATTCACTAACCGAAGCATCTAAATCCTTTTCAGCTATTATATCACCATCTGTTAACATCCCAATTACTTTTCCGTTCTTTTCAACTAACAATCTACCAATTTTATTAATAGAAAGCATTTTTTCCGCTTCCATAATTGTTGCCTCTGGAGCAATTGTTATTGGATCATTTGTCATTATATTCTTTACTAACATCATCTAGTACTCCCTTCCTATTTACCTTCTTAAAAAACTGCCACAATTCCTTCTCAACTACGCTTACGACAGCATAAGCTGCCATACCTTCTCCCCGGCCAGTAAAACCCATTTTTTCATTAGTTGTTGCCTTAAAATTAATATCTTTCTGCTGTAAATTTAAACTACCTGCAATCGAAGCAATAATTTGGCTGCGGTAGGGTTTTAATTTGGGTTTCTCTGCAACAACTACTAAATCACAATTATTAATTATGAAGTTTCTAATTTCTACTTCATTTTTAACCTCAGCTAAAAGTTTTAAACTGCTGATATTTTTATATTGAGGGTCATCATCGGGAAAGTGACTTCCGATATCACCACTCCCCACAGCTCCCAACAGGGCATCCATTAAAGCATGCAGTAACACATCAGCATCTGAATGGCCCTGGAGGCCAAAATCAGATTCTATTTTTACTCCACCCAAAAAAAGTTTTCTATCTTTCGCAAAACGATGACTGTCATAGCCAAAACCAACTTTAAACATTAGACTGCTCCTTTAAAATAATTTCTGCCGGTTTTAAATCTTCCGGAGTGGTAATTTTAAAATTATTATAATCACCATCAACAATATATACCTTTTCTCCCAGCTCTTCAACCAGCGAGGCATCATCAAGTGCTTTATCTTTTTTGTAATTATGATGTGCTTTTTTTATTAAGTCTAATCTAAATGCTTGCGGTGTCTGGATCGCTCTTAAAGAGTTACGAGTGAGCGTTTTTTTAGAAAAAGAATTCTCTACTACTTTTATTGTATCTTTAACTTTAATTCCACAGCTAACAGCATCATACTTTTTTACCGCCAGATATGTTCTTTCTATTAACTCTTTTCTTAACATTGGTCGTGCACCATCATGTATTATAACATAATTAACTTTATCACTAAAGTTTTTCAAGCCATTATTAACGGATTCTTTTCGGCTTTTACCTCCAGCAATTAAATTGAACTCAGTCTGACAATCTGAAAATAAGGGCATTACATTATTTTTGAAATATTCTATCTCATCAGGATGTAAAACTATATTTAGCTCAAAATCACGCGGCCAGTCCAGAAAAGTTTTAATTGTATGATATAAAACCGGCTTTCCCATAAGATTCAAAAATTGCTTATTTATGTTCTTTCCCATTCTTCTACCTCTACCGGCAGCAGCAATTAAAACACCAATCTCCGACATTTAAATCATCCTCTAATTTGTTTTAGGGCGGGCAAAGATCATTCTACCAGCAGCTGTCTGTAAGATGCTGGTCACAAGTACTGAAATATCATCTCCCAGATATTTAATTCCTTCTTCGATAACAATCATTGTTCCATCATCAAGATAAGCTACTCCCTGGCCGTTTTCTTTACCTTCCTTAATTACTTTAACATCCATCTCTTCTCCGGGTAAAACTACAGGTTTAACTGCATTTGCCAGTTCATTAATATTTAAAACATTTACCCCCTGTAATTCTGCAACTTTATTTAAATTGTAATCATTAGTTAAAACCTTAGCTTCAGTTATCTGGGCCAGCTTAACTAGTTTACTATCAACTTCCGATACTTCTTCAAAATCATAATCAATTATTTCTACCTGGATCTGATCATCATTCTGCATCTGTCTTAAAATATCAAGACCGCGGCGGCCTCGATTTCTTTTTAAATCATCAGCCGAATCAGCAATATGCTGCAGTTCTTCTAAAACAAATTCAGGAATAACAAAATTACCCTCTATAAATCCAGTTTTGCAAATATCATAAATTCTGCCATCAATTATAACACTTGTATCCAGTATTTTATCACTGCCAGTTTTAATCTGGGAACAGTCTATCTCTTCTTTTTTTCTGGCAAATAAAAAAGATGCTATATCCTTTTCTTTGTGAATAGCAAGGGCAAACCCCATATAAGTAAAGGTAACATTAATAAAAATTTGCAGAGGCATTCCAATCCGTGGTATTCTGGGAATAGAAAAAATAAAATTTATAATAGCACCTGTTATAAGACCAATTATAAGACCACTTACCGCTATCACAATTTTTTTCCAACTAATCTCCTTAAATCTTAATTCAAAATCCATAATAAAATCCAGTAATTTATTTAATAAATAAAATATTAAAAAATAACCCAATATTGCTCCCAATAAAACAGCATAAAACTGCCTGGTTAAAAAGAATTCCCCGATACTCTGCCAGCTAAAAGAATACTCACTGGCAAAGCCCAAAATATAAACCAGATTATAAGCAATAACACCACCAAAAACCCCAAAAATCAAGCGCATTATTTTTTTCAACATTATCTCAGTTTCACCCCCTTCCAGAAAAATCCCTAATTAAGAATCAAGATCTTCTTCATCAAGTGTAAACAAATCATCCATTTTTTCTGAAATGCTTTCTTCATCCATATCCTTGGCTAAAACAAGCTCGCTGATTAATATCTGTCGGGCATTACTTAACATTTTTTTCTCACCAGTTGACAGACCTTTTTCTCTATCTCTAATACTTAAATTTCTCACAACTTCTGCTACTTCAAATATATCACCAGTTTTTAATTTTTCCTGGTTAGCACGAAAACGGCGGTTCCAGTTTTGTGACATTTTACTTTTTTCACCATTTAATAATTCAAAAACTTCATCTGCTTTTTGTTCAGATATAACATCACGAATACCAATTTTATCAATCTTGTCAACAGGAATCATAACTTTCATTTCACCAATTGGAAGTTTCATAATATAATACTCTTTTTTTTCATCTAAAATAGTCTTAGTCTCAATACCAACAATGGTTCCTGCACCATGATTAGGATAAACGACTTTGTCACCAATTTTATACATCTTATCCACTCCTCTTTTATGAAAGCAATAAAAATCCACCTTATAATTATATCATTTTAAAAAGCCCCAGTCAATTTGAGCACTTTTTCACTTAAGTTATAACGAAGTGTACTAAATATGTCTGTCAAGTAAAACCTGATCTCTGAGTCGGCGCAGTCCATCTTTAATTGCCTGGGCTCGTACTTCTCCAATTCCATCTACATCATCAAGCTCATCCACAGACGCTCGAATAATCGCCTGCAGATTTTCGAAATGCTCGACTAAATTTTCAATAACAGGCATCGGCAGCCTTGGGATTTTCCGCATGATACGATAACCACGTGGTGAAACTGTTTCATCTAAAGCATTGACACTGCCGCTGTAGCCCAGAGCTTTACTAATTGTATTTAAAGTTAAAATTTCATCAGAAGACCAGTCTGTTAGATCTTCCAGTACTTTTTCTGGGTCAGATGCATCTTCTTCTAATTCTTCTGAAATATAATCTTCAATCAGCAAAATTCCTTCTTCTCTAACATTGTTGACAAGCTCCTCTAACTGCATTTTAATTAATCTTCCCTCTGAGCCCAGTTCAGAAATATATTTTTCAATTTCGCGCTGAATTTTTAGTACCATCTCTGTCCGCTGAATTACAGTTACAACATCAGAAAGAGTCACTAAATCTTCAAATTCTAGAGCACTCAAGTTAGTTAAAGCCTGATCGAAAACAGATCGATATTTTTCTAGAGTCTGAATGGCCTGATTAGCTTTAACAAGAACTACTCTAATATCTTCTAATATATGTTTTGAATCCCCTTTATAAATAGTAATAATCGATCTCCTCTGAGAAATAGCGATTACCAATTCTCCTGTCTGGCGGGCTACCCTCTCAGCTGTTTTATGTCTTGTTCCAGTTTCAGATGATTTGACTGTCGGATCAGGTATCAACTGAGCATTGGCAAATAAAATATTTTCAGCATCCTGGTCCAGCACAATAGCTCCATCCATTTTGGCCAGTTCATATAAACGAGCAGGTGAGAGAGGGGCTTCAATCTGAAAACCATCATTAACCAGATCCATTACCTCTTCTTTATCACTAACCACAATCAAACCACCCGTCTGAGCTCTTAATATATTTTCCAGACCATCTCTAAATACTGTCCCAGCTGCTAAAACCTTTAGTATATCCAATAATTTCTCATCGATCTCTTCCATTGCTTCACCTCTTTTCGTATAGTTTTTGAATTGCTTAGCTTAAAATCAACTTTACAAATTCAGTTATATCCTTAACTGCATCTATTTTAATTTCTGGGTCAAAGGCAATATTTTTTGCATTTGCAGCTGGTATTATTACTTTTTTAAAGGCAAGCTTTTTTAATTCATTTATCCTTTTTTCTATCTGCCCTACTGCTCTTACTTCACCACCAAGTCCGACCTCTCCAATTACCGCCAGCTCATTATCAAGTGCTATATCCTTATAGCTTGAGATTACAGCCGCTATAATTGCTAAATCAAGCCCGGGTTCTTCCACATTAATCCCACCGGTAATATTTAAATTAACATCATGTTCTTTAAAATTAGCTCCCAATCTCTTTTCTAAAACAGCTAAAAGCAGAGACAGCCTTTTATAATCAACACCCTTAGCCAGCCTCTGTGGTGAGGGGAATGCAGCGTCTGTAACCAGTGACTGTACTTCAACCAGAAGAACTCTGCTCCCTTCTAAGGCAGGGGTTATAATTGAACCTGAGACATCTGCCGATCTCTCATTAATAAAAAAGCTTGAAGGATTGGCTACCTCATTTATCCCATCTGCTTTCATTTCAAAAACACCAATTTCATTTGTGGAACCAAAACGATTTTTCTTGGCCCGCAGCATTCTATACATGTGATAATTATCACCCTCAAACTGCAGTACAGTATCAACCAGATGTTCTAAAACTCTGGGACCAGCTAATTCTCCTTCTTTAGTTACATGACCAATCAAAACTACTGGTATACCTGTGGTTTTAGCCAGTTTAACCAGTCTATTTGTAACCTCTTTTATTTGAGTAAGATTACCGGGAGCTGCATCTAATTC
>JAXKWB010000046.1:0-10680 GCA_036172385.1 Halanaerobiales bacterium
ATTTTATAATTACTATTATATTGCAAAACGATTCCTCCTTAATATTATACTTTTGGGTAATATAAATTATTTTTAAAAAATGTTATTCTAAATATATTATACAGGATTTTCGACAAAATTCCTGCAAAAAATAAAGGGGGAAGTATTTATGAGTAGAAAAAGTTTTGTAGTGGGATTAGTTTTAATTTTGGTTATTATTTTTAGTAGTGGAGTTTCGGCACAATTATTAAACTTTTACGGTTTAGACAATATGCTGATGTCCGACTGGCAGTTAGATTACATAAGACCTTTAGATCCAGGTGAATTAAAAAAGGGAGAATTTAGATTGAGTCCGTTAATTGGGAGAATAAATTCTGGCAGGGAAAGAGAAATTTTTGATTCTACTTCTGATGAATACGATTATGAGAACGGCATTAATGCTTATTTTTTAGTTTTTGATACTGCCTTAAGCGATAATTTAACTTTTCACAGCAAATATGTTTATCAACCCTGGGAGAAATATACATATAATGATTATATGGATAGTGAAGAGTCCCGAAGCAGCTTAATTGATCTATTTATTAATTATGAATTTAAAGAAGACAAAACTATGTTTTTTGGTTATAACAGGACCTTAAATAAAGACAAAGAATATGATGACCTGGACAATTTAGAGTACGAGACTGAAACAACAAATAATATTTATTACTTAGGTTTTGAAATTCGAGGTTCATTTCTTAATTAATAAAATTTTCTAATTAAAATTGCTCCCTTAAATGGGAGCTTTTTTCTTGGCTAAAGCTTGACATTTTAATTATTAAACTATATAATTTATAAGCAATAAATATTAAATAAAATGCTATCTCTATAGTAAAAAAGTTTATACTTTATTTAAAATTCAAATTAATTTGAGGAGGACATAGTAGTGAGTAGAAATATTTATTTAAATGGAGAAATTGTCCCGGAAGATCAGGCAAAAGTTTCAGTTTTTGACCATGGATATCTCTATGGTGATGGTATTTTTGAAGGGATTAGAGCCTACAATGGCCGGGTTTTTATGCTGGATGAGCATATCGAACGATTATATGAGTCAGCAAAAACAATCATGCTTGATATTCCTCTAAGCAAAAAAGAAATGGAAACTGCAATTTTAGAGACTATCAGAGCCAATGAGTTGAGAGATGCTTACATAAGAGTGGTAGTTTCCAGAGGAGAAGGAGATCTGGGTCTGGATCCCCGGAAGTGTCCAGAGCCGACAATAGTAATTATTGCCAGTGCCATTCAGCTTTATCCAGAAGAACTATATGAAACAGGATTAAAACTGGTAACTGTACCAACCCGCCGCAATGGTCCGGAGATGGTTAACCCCAGAATTAAATCTTTAAATTATTTAAACAATATTATGGCCCGGATTGAGGCCAATATGCAGAATGCTCCGGAAGCTATCATTCTAAATAGTGATGGTTATGTAGCAGAGTGCACAGGAGATAACATCTTTATAATTGATGATGATACTCTCTATACACCTCCAAAGTATGCAGGGATTCTTAAAGGAACCAAAAGAGAAGTTGTACTTGAAATAGCAGCAGAAATGGGATTAGAAGTTAGAGAAGAGCTATTTACAAGACACGATATCTTTAATGCAGACGAGTGTTTTCTGAGTGGAACTGCAGCCGAAGTTATTCCAGTAGTAGAAGTAGACAGCCGTAAGGTTGGAGATGGTGAGGTTGGAGCAAAAACGACAGCTCTGATTGCCAGATTTAGAGAAATTGCTAATTCAACCGGCAGAGAAATCTATACTGATTAATTTGTGTATTTATCTTTTTTGTAATTAGAATTAACTATTTTACTGTTATTAATTGTTATTAAAAGAAACATATTATAATAAAATAATCGAACTTTTCAATAAGCAGCTAGCAGTAGAAGGAGGAATAAAATGAGAAGTGATAAGATTAAAAAAGGTATAGAAAGAGCCCCTCATAGATCTTTACTCTATGCCCTGGGCCTTGATGATGATGATATAAATAAACCTTTGATTGGAATTGCCAATTCGGCAAATGATATTATTCCCGGCCATAAACATCTGGATAGAATTAGAGATGGAGTGGAACATGGAATTACAGCAGCCGGGGGAACAGCGATGAGTTTTGGTACAATCGGTGTCTGTGATGGAATTGCTATGGGCCACAGCGGGATGCGTTATTCGCTGGCCAGTAGAGAAATTATTGCTGATTCGGTTGAGGCAGTAGTCAACGGTCATCAGCTTGATGGACTGGTTTTAATTCCAAATTGTGATAAAATTGTGCCCGGAATGATGATGGCGGCAGCTCGACTTGATATTCCGGCAATTGTAATTAGTGGTGGTCCAATGGAGCACGGCAGCCACTGTGGTGAAGCAATTGACCTGCATAATGTGTTTGAGGCTGTTGGTTCAGTAACTTCTGGAGAAATGGAAGCGGAAGAACTGGATCAGATTGCACGCTCTGCCTGTCCTGGTGTAGGCTCCTGTGCCGGTATGTTTACAGCTAATTCTATGAATTCTTTAGCAGAGGTTTTAGGGCTGGCATTACCGGGAAATGGAACTATTCCAGCAGTTAAAGCTGACCGGATCAGACTTGCTAAAGCAGCAGGAAAAGCAGTGATGAGGCTGGTTGAAAATGACATTCGTCCTTCTGACATTTTAACCGAAAAGTCTTTCGAGAATGCAATAACAGCTGATATGTCTTTAGGCTGCTCTACCAATACAGCTCTGCATTTACCCGCAATTGCTCATGAGGCAGGTATCGACCTTCCTCTGGATAAATTTAACGAGATTAGTGATCAGGTGCCGCATATTTGTTCTTTAACTCCAGCCGGTAAAAATCATATGGAAAATTTAAACTCAGCTGGCGGGATTCATGCGGTAATTAATGAACTGGTTAAAGGTGATTTAATTAATTTAGATACTGTTACAGTTACAGGTAAGTCGCTGAAGGAAAATTTAGAATCAATTAATTTTGTAGATCATGAGATTATTAGACCTTTAGCTAACCCCTATCATGAGCGGGGTGGACTGGCGATTTTAAAGGGCAATCTGGCTCCAGAAGGATCAGTTGTAAAAAGAGCTGCAGTTGATCCCAGGATGATGGAACACCGTGGACCGGCCAGAATTTTCAACAGTGAAGAAGAATCAATTGCAGCCATTAATAAGGGAGAGATTAAGCCAGGAGATGTGGTAGTTATTAAAAACGAAGGACCAAAAGGTGGACCTGGAATGAGAGAAATGCTGGCTCCAACTTCTGCTCTGGCAGGAATGGGACTTGATGACAGTGTAGCTCTAATCACTGATGGTCGTTTTTCTGGTGCAACCAGAGGAGCAGCAATTGGTCATGTTTCTCCCGAGGCAGCAGCAGGTGGCCCAATAGCAGCCTTAGAAGAGGGAGATATTATTCACATTGATATGGATAAATTTATTCTGGAAGTAGAATTGACAGCAGCAGAATTAGCAGCCAGAATGGAAAAAGTTAAGCCCTTTGTACCTGATGCCAGTGGTTATTTAAAGCGTTATGCTAAATTAGTTGGCTCAGCTTCTAAAGGGGCAGTACTTGATTAAAGGCAAAATGGCTTTAAAATGTAATAAATAACTAATTAATTAAAGTTATTTTGCAAAAATGATTGATAAAAGCACTAGAATTTAGTATAGTAAAAATATAAATAGAATATTAAATGAAGTTATGAGTATAGTAAGTAGTAGAGAAGGGTCGGCTTCATTTAAGAATTTCATAAATTGAGAAGAAAAAACAGCAGTTATTGGATTAGGCTCTAATATACTGTAGAAAACTGATAATTTAACCGATACGCCTATTGAATAGGGAGTTTGTTGAATTTTCAGACGATTATTTCTCAATTTAGGTTCTTAGATAACTTTCTGCCCTGGATAATTGTATTCAGGGCTATTTTTGTATCTATTTATATTTCTTACTTTTTATTTTTCAAAATCATAGCGGAGGTGAATCTATGCCAAAATTAAATGGTGGAGAAATAATTATTGAATCATTAAAGAAAGAAAATGTTGATGTTGTCTTTGGCTATCCCGGAGGAGCTGTAATCAATCTTTATGACGCTCTATATAGCTCAAATATGAAGCATTATTTAGGAAGACACGAGCAGGGTGTTATTCATGCAGCTGATGGTTATGCCCGCAGCAGTGGGAAAGTCGGGGTTTGTATTGCTACTTCTGGACCTGGTGGAACCAACCTGGTTACCGGACTAGCTAATGCTCAGATGGATTCTATTCCTTTAGTCGCTTTTACAGGTCAGGTTTCGAGTTCATTGATTGGTAAAGATGCTTTTCAGGAAGCTGATATAAAAGGAATATCGTTACCAGTTACTAAACATAATTTTTTAGTCACAGATATTAATGATCTGGCAAGAACTATTAAAGAAGCATTTTATATTGCCCGCACAGGTCGACCGGGGCCAGTACTTATTGATCTGGCAAAGGATGTAACTCAGGCAGTGGCAGAATTTGATTATCCTGAACGAGTTGACTTACCGGGCTATAAGCCTACTTTTGAAGGTCACAAATTACAGATTAACAAAGCAGCAAAGGCGATTAATGAGGCAAAACGCCCCCTCTTATATGTTGGTGGAGGAGCAGTAATCTCAGGTGCGCAGTCAGAAATCAGACAGATGGTAGAAAAGGCAAAAATACCGATTACCACAACTTTAATGGCTTTAGGAATTTATCCTGAAGATCAGGATCTGGCCTTAGAAATGTTAGGAATGCATGGAACTCAATATGCGAATAAAGCAACCCTAGAGACTGATCTTTTAATTGCAGTTGGTGCCCGTTTTGATGATCGGGTCACAGGAAAGTTAGATGAGTTTGCCTCACAGGCAGATATTATCCAGATTGATATTGATCCTGCAGAAATAGGTAAAAACCTTGATGTTGAAGTTCCAATTGTTGGTGATGTTAAAACCGTGCTTAAAGAACTACTTCCTTTTATAAAAGAAAAAGAAAATGGAGCCTGGCAGCAGAGAATAAAAGAGTTGAAAGAAAAATTCCCTCTTAAATATGAAGATGATGATTCAGAAACAATTAAACCTCAGTATATTATGGAAGAAATTGATAAGTACACAAAAGGTGATGCTACAATAGTAACAGAAGTTGGTCAGCATCAAATGTGGGCTGCTCAGTTCCATAAGTATAAAAAACCGCGTCAATTTATTACTTCGGGTGGTTTAGGAACAATGGGCTATGGACTGCCGGCAGCAATTGGAGCTCAGATAGGACAGCCGGAGGAGAAGGTTGTACTGATAGCCGGAGATGGAAGTATTCAGATGAATATTCAGGAACTGGGAACAGCTCAGGCCTATAATATCCCTATTAAAATTATAATCTTTAATAATAAATATTTAGGAATGGTCAGACAGTGGCAGGAATTTTTCTTTGACAAGAGGTATTCTTCAACAAAGATCCCGGCTCCAGACTTTGTTAAAATGGGAGATGCTTATGGGATCTGGTCTAAAAGTATTGATCAGAAATCAAAACTTGATACTGCACTTAAAGAAGCAATGGAGCACAATGGCCCAGCTATCCTGGATGTGCACATTCCGGAAGAAGAAAATGTCTATCCCATGGTACCAGCAGGTGCCGGCTTAAAAGATATGATAGGAGGATAATTTATGACACATATTTTATCAGTTTCCGTACTTAACAAGCCCGGTGTTTTAACCAGAATTGCCGGACTCTTTAGTCGGCGGAATTTTAATATTGAAAGTTTAAATGTTGGTAAAACTGAAAATCCTGAGATTTCCCGGATGACAATTGTAGTTAAAGGTGACGAAAAAGTATTGGAGCAGGTTACCAAACAGCTGCATAAATTGATTAATGTTTTAAAAATAACCGAGCTGGATAAAAATTCAATTGTGGAAAGAGATTTAATTTTAATCAGAGTTAAGTGTACCCGCAAACAGCGTTCGGAAATCATTCAAATTGCTGATACATTTAGAGCTCAAATTGTTGATGTGGCTCCTGATAGTTTAATGATTGAGGCCACAGGAACTGAGGATAAACTGGAAGCTTTAACAGAACTATTGAGGGATTTCGGTATTGCAGAATTTGTCAGAACAGGAACAGTGGCCTTAAGTAGAGGCCAGGCAGCTAAGTAATTTCCTGTTAATTTTATTATCAATTAATTTTAAAAATATAAGAACATAAAAGGAGAAGATAGGAATGGAAATATATTACGATAAAGATGCAGATTTAAAGTACTTAGAGGATAAAGTAGTAGCGGTTATTGGTTATGGTAGTCAGGGACACGCTCAAGCTCAGAACTTAAAGGACAGCGGACTTAATGTTGTAGTTGGCTTGAGAAAAGAAAGTTCCAGCTGGCCAATAGCAGAAGAAGACGGCTTTGAAGTGCTGACAACTGCAGAAGCAGCAGCAAAAGCAGATTTGATTCAGATTTTAATTCCTGATATCAAGCAGGCTTCAGTCTTTAAAAATGATATTGAGCCTAATTTAGAAGAAGGTAATGCTTTAGTTTTCTCACATGGTTTAAATATTCATTATGATCAGATTGTACCGCAAAAAGATGTTGATGTCTTTATGGTCGCACCTAAATCACCAGGACATCTAGTGCGCAGACTTTATGAAGATGGGAAGGGTGTTCCCGGCTTACTGGCCGTATATCAGGATTATACAGGTAAAGCATATGACTTAGGTTTAGCCTATGCTAAAGGAATTGGCTGTACTCATGCCGGAGTTATCGAGACTACTTTTAAAGAAGAAACTGAAACTGATCTCTTTGGTGAACAGGCCGTCTTATGTGGAGGTACAACCGCATTAGTTAAAGCAGGCTTTGAAACTCTAGTTGAAGCAGGTTACCAGCCAGAAATTGCCTATTTTGAGGTTTTAAATGAGTTAAAGTTAATTGTTGATCTAATGTTTGAAGGTGGAATTTCTACAATGCGTGATTCGATTTCTGATACAGCTCAATATGGAGATTTAGTTTCTGGTCCCAGAATTATTGATGAACATGTTAAAGAAAATATGCAGGCAGTACTGGAAGATATTCAGACAGGTAAATTTACCAGAGAGTGGATTTTAGAAAATCAGGCAAATCGTCCTGTATTTAATTCATTAACCGAAAAAGATGAGAATTCTCAGATAGAGGAAGTAGGACGTAAGTTACGAAAGATGATGTCCTGGATTGAGTAGTTATCCCGGACAGAATAAAGGTGGTGAAAGATAATGGCAAGTGTTAAGATATTTGATACAACCCTGAGAGATGGGGAACAGTCTCCAGGAGTGACCTTAATTCCTGAAGAAAAATTGGCGATTGCCAAACAGCTGGCCAAAATGAAGGTTAATGTTATTGAAGCTGGATTTCCAATTTCCTCAGATGGGGATTTTAATGCAGTGAAAATGGTGTCTGAAAATGTAAGTGGAGTTGAAGTTGCAGCTTTAGCAAGATGCCGCAAAGGTGATATTGATCGAGCCTGGGAAGCAGTAAGAGATGCAGAAAACCCACGGATTCATGTTTTTATTGCTTCTTCACCAATTCATTTAGAATATAAACTGCAGATGACAGAAGATGAGGTTTTAAATAATGCAGTAGAAGCAGTAAAATATGCAGCTCAGTATACAGATAATATTGAATTTTCGGCTGAGGATGCTTCCCGAAGTGATATAGATTTTCTGGCTCGACTTTTTGAAGCAGTAATTGAGGCAGGAGCTACGGTAATCAATATTCCGGACACAGTTGGTTATTCTGTACCGTCTGAATTTGGACAGATGATCAAAGATATAAAAGAGAAGACTCCAAACATTGATCAGGCTGAAATTAGTGTCCACTGTCATAATGATTTAGGTCTGGCAGTTGCTAATTCTCTGGCAGCAATCGAAAATGGAGCGACCCAGGTTGAGGTTTCTGTTAATGGTATCGGTGAGCGAGCAGGAAACGCTGCTCTCGAAGAAATTGTAATGGCTTTATATACCAGACAGGATTATTATAATCTGGATATAACCCAGGATACAACCCAGATTGCCCGTTTATCCAAGTTAGTTGCCAATTCTACTGGTATTTCTCTGCAGGCCAATAAGGCTATTGTTGGAGCCAATGCCTTTGCTCATGAGGCAGGAATTCATCAGGATGGCGTGATTAAAGAAAGAACTACCTATGAGATTATGGATGCTAAAACGATTGGTCTGGATCACAATAAGTTGGTCCTGGGTAAACATTCCGGCCGCCATGCCCTCAAGGACTTTCTGGATAAATATGACTATGAACTTGACGAAGAAAGCTTTGAGAGCTTCTTTAAACGCTTCAAGGACCTGGCAGATAAAAAGAAAAATATCAGTAATGCTGATATTATTGCTTTACTTGATAATGAATTATATGATTACGAGAAAATATATGAGATGGAATATATATCAGTTCTTACCGGTAAAGGATTATTACCTACAGCTACTGTGAGATTAAAAAAAGAAGGAGAAATTATACAGTCTGCAGCTTGTAATGGTGATGGCCCGGTAGATGCTATTTTCCAGACTATCAATGAACTAACCGGTATGGAGGATATTAAATTAATGTCCTATAAAATTGATGCAGTTACTGAAGGTAAGGATGCTCTGGGAGAGGCTTTCATTGCTGCTGAAATTGACGGCAAAATTTTCACTGGTCATTCTTCTCAAACTGATATTACTGAGGCCAGTGCAGCCGCTTATATTGAAGCAATTAATAAATACCTTGTCTATATGAATAATAAGTAAATTTAATGCAGCCTGAGCTTGCTCGGGCTGTTTAATCAATATTTTCAAACATCTATAATATTATAAGGATTTTAAGAGGAGTGATTTAAGTAAATGGGAATGACAATGATAGAAAAAATTCTTGCTGCTCATTCAGATCAGGATGAGTTAAAACCTGGAGATATAGTAAACGCCAGAGTTGATATGGTATTAGGTAATGATATTACAACTCCAGTAGCAGTTGAAGAATTTAATAAAATTGGTGTTGATAGGGTTTTTGATAAGGAAAGAATTGCAATTGTACCTGATCATTTTGCTCCAAATAAAGATATTAAGGCAGCCGAACAGGTAAATATGATCAGAAAATTTGCCAGAAAACACGAAATTACAAACTTTTTTGAAGTCGGTCAGATGGGGATTGAACACGTTATATTACCCGAAAAAGGTTTAACTCTGCCGGGAGAAATTATTATTGGTGCCGACTCTCACACCTGTACTTATGGAGCCTTAGGCGCCCTGGGAACCGGGGTTGGAAGTACTGATATGGCAGCAGCGATGGCTACAGGTAAGGCCTGGTTTAAGGTTCCGCCAACAATTAAATTTGTTTATAAAGGAGAACTTAAACCTCATGTCAGTGGTAAAGATTTAATTCTTTATACAATTGGTAAGATTGGTGTTGATGGTGCCCTCTATAAAGCTATGGAATTTACAGGTGAGGCGATTGAAAATCTTTCTATGGACGGTCGAATGACAATGTCCAATATGGCAATTGAAGCTGGTGGGAAAGCCGGTCTGATTGCAGCAGACGAAAAAACGGAAGAATATCTTAAAGGTAGAGCTCAGAGAGATTATACTGTGCGCAATGCTGATCCTGATGCAGAATACGAGCAGGTTATAGAAATCGATGTCAGCCAGATTGAACCTCAGGTGGCTTTTCCAAGTCTGCCAGAAAACACTAAGGGACTGGCTGAAATCAAGGAAAAAATTGAAATTCAGCAGTCAGTAATCGGTTCCTGTACTAATGGTCGGATTGAAGATTTAAGGGTTGCGGCTGAGATTTTAAAAGGTCAGAAAGTAAACGGAAATGTGCGCTGTCTTGTCTTTCCTGGATCTCAGGCGGTTTACAAACAGGCGATGAATGAAGGTTTATTTGATATCTTTATTGATGCAGGAGTAGCAGTTTCTACACCTACCTGTGGACCCTGTTTAGGTGGGCATATGGGTATCTTAGCTGAAGGTGAAAAGGCGATCTCTACAACCAATCGTAATTTTGTTGGGCGGATGGGTTCTACCGGAAGTGAAGTATATCTTGCAAGTCCAGCTGTAGCAGCAGCATCTGCAATTAAAGGTTATATTGCTGGTCCAGAGGAGGTTAAATAATGGTGTTTAAAGGTAAAGTATTTAAATATGGGGATAATGTTGATACAGATGTAATAATTCCGGCCCGATATCTGAATTCATCAGATCCGGAAAATTTAGCGGCCCACTGTATGGAAGATATAGATCAGAATTTTGCTGATGAGGTAAATGAGGGTGATATTATTGTTGGAGGTAAAAACTTTGGTTCCGGTTCTTCCAGGGAACATGCGCCTTTAGCAATTAAATATGCCGGAGTTTCCTGTGTGGTAGCAGAAAGTTTTGCCCGCATTTTCTACCGCAACTCAATTAATATCGGTCTGCCGATTTTGGAGTGCCCGGAAGCTGTTCAGGCAACAGAAACCGGAGATGAGTTGGAAGTAGATATTGACAAAGGTCAGGTTAAAAATTTGAGAACCGGTAAAACTTATCAGGCAGTACCCTTTCCTCCCTTTATGCAGGAGATTATTAAAGACGGCGGCCTGATTGAACATGTCAAAAAGGAGCTGGTATAGATGAGTAATATAGCCTATATACCGGGAGATGGAATTGGGGAAGAAGTTACCCGCCAGGGAATCAAGGTTTTAGAATACTTAGATGGTGCT
>JAXKWB010000047.1:0-8065 GCA_036172385.1 Halanaerobiales bacterium
GCTGGAATGGAAAGACCTTTTCTGGCTAATCTGCTTAAAGGAATTGAGGCAGAAGCTCGAGAAAGAGGTTATGCTTTGATATACGGTGATTCAGATGGAGAATTGGAAAAAGAGCATAATTATTTAAATATCATGAAACAGAAAAAAATTGACGGTATTATTTTGATTACAACAAATTATTATAATGATTTGCTTTCATTAGTTAAGAACTACCAAATTCCAGTTGTTTTTGCTTCGGGTTATATTAATGATCCACAGATCAGCTGTGTAACAGTGGATAATGTTGCTGCAGCCTATGATGTAGTAGAATTTTTGTGTAAAGCTGGGCATAAAGATATGGCATTTATTAAAGGCCCTGATCTGGATCTGCTTGCCAGTCAGGAAAGACTTAGAGGTGTTAAACTTGCTTTAAGGCTCAGTGAAATAGAGTACGAGTCCAGGAGATTTATTGAAGGAGATTTCACATTTGAAAGTGGTTATTCTGCAGCTAAAAAAATTATTAGCAAATTCCCGGATGTAACAGCAATTTTTGCTTTTAATGATGAAATGGCAGTTGGAGCAATAAGTTATTTGAAAGAACAGAATATTCAAGTACCTGAAGATATCTCAGTAGTTGGATTTGACGGTATTGAGTTGGGAGAATATATTGATCCTGCTTTAACGACCATCAAGCAGTCAGGATATCAGCTGGGTTTAAAGAGTATAGAAATGCTAAATAATATTATTAACCAGAAAAAAATTGAAGATAATAAAGTCTTTATTCCACATGAACTTGTGGTTAGAGAAAGTACAAATAGATTAGATTAAGATGGTAATTAATAAGGAGGTGATTGTATTAAATAAGAGGGGGTAGTTAAGATATATTCTTAACATAATTATTTAATTAATTAACTTTAAGGAGGAGAATTATTAATGAGAAAATATTTGCTTTTAGTTTTAGCTTTGGTTTTAGTAGTTTCATTTACAGCTGTAGGTTTTGCTCAGGAAAAAACAGAAATAACTGTAGCCGCAGGTAGTGTTGGTAAGGAGTTAGAATTAACCCAGCAGGCAGCACAAATGTATATGGAAGAACATCCTGATGTAAAAATCAATGTTCTTTCTACACCTGATCTTACTAATGATAGATTAGGACTTTATTTGCAATTTTTAGAGGCAGAAAGTGCAAAAGTTGATGTTTATCAGGTAGATGTTATCTGGCCTGGAGACTTAGGTCAGCACTTTATTGATTTGAATAAGTACGGAGCTGAAGAAGTTACAGA
Organism: Halanaerobiales bacterium; assembly: GCA_036172385.1. GTDB lineage: Bacteria > Bacillota > Halanaerobiia > Halanaerobiales > Halanaerobiaceae > Halanaerobium. Next base: position 1,260 of record JAXKWB010000047.1, read on the forward strand.
TAATCATTTCCAGGAAATAGTGCAGAATAATACTGTTGAGGGAAGACTTGTTGCGATTCCCTGGTTTACTGATGCTGGACTTTTATATTATAGAACTGATTTGTTAGAAAAATATAATCGTGAAGTTCCTCAAACATGGACAGAATTAGAAGAAACAGCTAAATATATTATGGAGCAGGAAAGAGCTGCTGGGAATCCTGATTTTTATGGTTATGTCTGGCAGGGTAATGCTTATGAAGGCTTAACCTGTGATGCATTAGAATGGGGATTCTCTAATGGTGGTGGTACCATTGTTAGTCCTGATAAAGAAATTACAATTAATAATGAAAAAGCAATCGAAGCAATTGATATGGCAGCTGGCTGGGTTGGAGGAATTTCTCCTACTGGTGTAACAGGTATGGCTGAAGAAGATGCCAGAAAAATGTGGGAAGCCGGTAATGCATTATTTATGCGCAACTGGCCTTATGCTTATACTTTAGGTAATGCAGATACAAGTCAGATTAAGGGTAAATTTGATGTAGCACCTTTACCAGCTGGTGACAGTGGTAGTTCTGCTGCAACTTTAGGTGGCTGGAATCTTTCAGTTAGTAAGTATAGTGAACATCCTGAAGTAGCTGCTGATGTTGCCTTATTTATGGCAGGTAAAAAGGGTCAAAAGATGCGTGCAATTGAAGGTTCTTTTAATCCAACAATTAAGTCATTATATCAAGATGAAGAAGTCCTAGAAGCAGTTCCGTTCTTTGGAAAGTTATACGAAGTATTTACCAATGCTGTTGCGAGACCTTCTACTGCAACTGCACCAAATTATAATCAGGCATCAGAAATTTTCTTCCAGGGAGTACATTCTGTATTAACTGGTGAAAGTGATGCTTCAACTGCAGTTCAATATATGGAATTAGATCTTAAAGATCTACTTGGTTATGAAATTGGAGAACCAAGACAGCCATAAGTGTTTTAGATAGATTATTATATAAATTGGAAAGGCCGTTTTTTGGCCTTTCCAATTTTATTAAAATGAGGAGGTTTACTGATGGCAAAAAAGGGAATGTCAGAATTAGCAAAAGAAGAACAGAAACTTGCTGTTAAATTATTGATTCCAACCTTTATTATTTTACTTGTTATTGCTTTATATCCGCTGGGACAGGTTTTTTATACCAGCTTTACTAATCGGACTTTTGCTGGAACTGGAACAACAGAGTTTATTGGTTTAGATAATTATCAAAAATTATTATCTTTTTCTATAAAAGAGTTACCACCAGTAGTAGATGAGGAGACCGGTAAGGTTAAAATTGATGAGGAAACAGGGAAAAAAGTTTTCCAAAGTCCAATTCAGGTACTGCCCAGACAGCCAGAGCTTTATCGGCCGGTATATTCATTTAATTTTTTTGGCAGTAAATATGTAGTTGGAGCTGTTACCCCAGATTTTATCAGGGCTGTTTTTAATACTATAATTTTTACTATTTTTTCAGTTTTGATTGAAACGATATTAGGACTTGGAATAGCTTTAGTAGTAAATAGTGAATTTAAGGGAAGGGGCATGATGCGGGCAGTTATGCTTGTGCCCTGGGCTGTGATAACTGTAGTTTCAGCTAAAATGTGGGAGTGGATGTTCCAGCCAACACGAGCAGGTTTATTTAATATGCTGCTGGATAAGTTTGGTATAGGCACAGGTAATTTTTCTTTTCTTACAAATCTCAGTCTGCAGATGCCTGCAATTATCGCTGTAGATGTCTGGAAAACAACCCCCTTTATGGCTCTGCTTTTACTGGCAGGTCTGCAGCTGATTCCACAGGAATTATATGAAGCTGCAGAAGTTGACGGGGCAAGCAAAATAAGACAGTTTTTTACTATTACTTTACCACTATTAAAGCCCTCTGTTGCAGTAGCCTTAATTTTTAGAACTTTAGATTCTCTGAGGGTTTTTGATGTTTTTCAGGTGTTATTAGCTCAAAAACGTTATTCAATGGCCAGTTTCAACTATTTCCAGCTAATTTCTGCCCGGCAGATGGGAATGGCTTCAGCTATCGGAGTTATAATTTTCATTTTAATTTTCTTTTTCGCACTCTCTTACATGAAAGCACTGGGAGTTGATACAGAATGAGTAAAACTCAAAAGAAAGTACTTAAAAAAATATTATTTTATTTCGTGCTGGCAGTAATAGTTGTTTATTTATTATTTCCTTTTTATTGGGCGGTGAACTCGTCTTTAAAATCTCAAGCCCAGCTTTCAATGACACCAGCTACTTTAATCCCTAGAGATCCTGATACTGGCGAAATATCAATTTTTACCAGTAATTATTTTGCGATTTTTAAAAATGGACAGTTTTTACGAGGGCTGGTAAACAGTTCCATTGTAGCTACTTCAACAACGATTTTATCTTTAATTGTTGGTTCATTTGCAGCTTTTGCTTTAGGGAAATTAAGGTTTAAAGGGAAGGAACCGGCATTATATGTAATTTTGGCGATGACAATGTTTCCCCAGGTAACTGTATTGTCTGGTTTGTATGCAGTAATTAATGCACTTAACTTAAGTGCTCGTTTTAGTATGATCTTTACTTATATGTTGTTTACACTTCCATTTACCACCTGGGTTTTAACATCATTTTTTAGGGATTTACCTAAAGAAATTATGCAGTCAGCACAGGTGGATGGAGCAACCCCTTTTCAGACTTTCCATATGATCTTATTACCGCTAACTGCTCCAGCATTAGTTACAACCGGATTGCTGGCATTTATTCAGGCCTGGAATGAGTACTTATTTGCCCTAACCTTTACTTCAATTGATCCAAGTGCAAGAACTGTGCCTGTAGCTATTCAATATTTTTCCGGTGAGTTTGCAAGACAGGAGCCTTTTGGAGAAATTATGGCAGCAGCAGTTGTTGTGACAATCCCAATTGTTGTTTTAGTCTTAATTTTCCAGAAGCGTATTGTAGCTGGATTAACTGCTGGTGCTGTTAAAGGATAAGATGATAGACAGGACTGAAAGTTATATTAAGCTATTAGTTTTAAGAAATATATATCTGGCTGATTAGAAATTAGAGAAAATCAGGCCATCCGGGTTATGAGTTTTCTGTAACTGGATGGCCTACTCTGTTTTTTTATTGTCTTAATAGAAAATGTCTCAACTTTAAATGGCCAGATATACTTTAATAAAAGTTTATATTTGTACAGGAGGTAAGAATTAAATTGAACTATGAGGATTTTTTCAAAATTAAAGATGACTGGAATTTAAAAATTGCAGGTTTAAAAGAAGAACAATTTGTTCATTATGGGAGTAACTTATTATGTGGTAATGGCTATTTAGGCTATAGAGGAACTCTAGATGAATGGGATAAAAAACAGTATCAGGCCTGTGTAATAACAGATACATATGATCTGGCAGATGGGAAATGGAAAGAACTATCTAATTCCCCCAATGCACTAACAACAGATTTAAGAGTGGATGGTCAAAAATTTGGAGATTACCCAGACCAGAATCAGATGACTACTGAGTTAAATTTTAATTATAAATATGGTATTTTTAAGAGAAGTTCTAAATCAAAAACAGATAATAATCTTGAAATTATTTCAGAAAGATTCGCCTCTTATGACAATCTACATCTGATAGCAAATAATTATCAAATAAGGAAAAGTAAAAAGCACAAAATAGAATTAAAGCTTGGAATAAATGGTGATGTCTGGGATTTGAATGGACCTCATCTTGAAAATTTTAAAGGTGAATACGATTCTCAAAATAAAATTTTATATTTAAAGGCCAGCACAGTAGAGAGCAAAATACTTCTAGTAACAGCTCTTTCTTTTAAACTTATAAAAGGTAAGATAAAGAATTTAAAAGTTGAAAATGAAGAAAAATCAATTTATATATTGTTGAATATTGAAGCAGCAGCAGAAAAAATAGAACTGGAAAGAAATATGATAGTTTATTCCGGAAATGATCGGAAAGATCCGCTAAAAGCTGCCCTGGATGATGCCTCTGCCGCCCTGGAATTGGGCTATCAAAAACTAAAAGAAAAACATCAGTCAGTCTGGGATGAAAAATGGGAACTGATGGATATTGAAATTAAGGGAAATCTTCTAGATCAGCTTGCCGTTAGATTCAATCTTTATCATAACATTATTGCAGCACCTGCTCATAGTGAGTATTTACCAATTGGAGCGCGAGGTTTATCCTGTCAGGCTTACCAGGGGGCTGCGTTTTGGGATCAAGAAATATTCAATTTACCAATGTTTTTGTTTACAGAAACTGAAACTGCAAAAAATATTTTAAAATATAGATATCATACTTTAAATGGGGCAAGAAAAAAAGCTAAAGATCTGGGGTATGATGGCGCATTTTATGCCTGGATATCAGGTAAAAGTGGAAAAGAATTGTGTCCTTCTTTTTTCTTTAAAGATGTAATTAGCGGTCGTAAAATTAGAAATCATTTTAATGATTGGCAAATCCACGTTTCACCTGATATCAGTTATGCAATCTGGAACTATTATCTGGCAGCTGGAGATCTTGATTTTGTAGTTAATTATGGTGCAGAAATTTTATTTGAGGTTGCCCGCTTTTTGCATTCCAGAATTCATTTTAATCAATATCAAGATCAGTATGAGATTATTCGACTCTTAGGTCCTGATGAGTATCATGAAAATGTAGATAATAATGCCTTTACTAACTATCAGTCTCATTTTGCGCTAAAAAAAGCCATTTATTTCTATTATAAGATGGAAAATGAATATCCAGAAAAACTAAAAGAGTTAAAAGGAAAAATTCAACTAAGTGAATCAGAAGTTACAGCCTGGCAGCAAATTTCTGAAAAGATCTATTTACCTCAGCCTGATGAAAATAATTTAATTGAACAATTTGATGGTTATTTTGACTTAGAAGATACCACAGCAGAAGTATTAGAAAATAGATTAATCGATCCAGAGGAATACTGGGGCTGGCCAAATGGAGTTGCTGTTTTTACTCAGGTAATTAAGCAGGCAGATGTAATACAACTATTTACCTTACATGATATATTTTCTGAGGAAGTACTGGCTGCCAATTATGATTATTATGAGCCGCGAACTCAGCATGGTTCTTCTTTAAGCCCCTCTCAATATGCAGTTGTTGCTGCTAGACTGGGAAGAGCAGAAGAAAGCTATGCTTATTTTAAAAAATCTGCTTTTATTGATTTGATGAGTACTAACAAAGCTGTCAGTGGAGGCACTTTTATTGGTGGAATTCATACTGCAGCAGCTGGTGGAATCTGGCAGTTAATAGTTAATGGTTTTGCCGGTATGAAAATTGATAAAAGTGGGCTTTCATTTAAACCAGTACTCTGTCAGGAATGGGAAGAAGTTAACTTTAATTTAAATTATCAGGATAAAAAATTAAAGGCAGCTTTAAATCAGAATAAATTTCAATTAAAAGCAGCTGTTGAAAACGATGAAATACTTAAATTTAGAGTTTTTGAAAAAGAATATACTCTTAAGCCTGGGCAAGAAGTTAAGATTAAAATATAGGTCAAATTTAACCCTCACAATTATGCATCTTTATTTGTGAAAAGACTTCAAAATAAAACAGGCTCCCTAATCAATAGAGAGCCTGGCTAATTTCCTTAGTATATTATTAAACTGAAAGCAGCATGCGGTCATTATTAAATTTACCACCGTGTTTAATTTCAAACATTTTCAGCAGTTTTTCTATTGTTAATTCTTCTTTTTCGTCAGCCTTAATATCATAAATAATTTGGCCGTCATCCATCATAATTAAACGATTGCCCATTTTTATTGCATCTTCCATGTTATGAGTAATCATTAAAGTAGTTATATTGTTTTCATTGACTAATTCTGCAGTTAAATTTTTAATTTTAATCGCTGTTGCAGGATCTAAGGCAGCTGTATGCTCATCCAATAACAGCAAACGTGGATTAGCTACAGTAGCCATTAAAAGAGTTAAAGCCTGCCTCTGTCCACCAGATAGGAGCTTAACTTTGGTTGTCAGCCTTTTTTCTAAACCCAGATCAATTTTTTCCAGGTGTTTACGCATAATTTCTCTTTTATGTTTGCTCAAGCCCCATTTCAGAGAAAGATTATTACTTTTAGAAATGGCCAGTGAAAGATTTTCTTCGATAGTCATTTCTGGGGAAGTACCGGCCAGCGGATTCTGAAAAACACGACCAATTTCTTGAGCACACTTATACTCAGATTTTTTTGTGATATCTTCATTATCTAAAATTATAGTACCATTTTCAACTGGAAAGACTCCGGCAATAGAATTTAAAAGGGTTGATTTGCCTGCTCCATTACTTCCTACAATTGTAATAAAATCTCCTTCATTGACGGTTAAATCAATTTTATTAATTGCTACATTCTCATTTGGAGTACCTTTATAAAATATTTTTTCTAAATTTTTGACTTTCAGCATTTTTTATCACCTCAATGCTTTTTTTATTCTCGGGGTTGATAGGAAAATAATAACTAGAATAGCTGTTAATAATTTTAAATCAGAAGCTGCAAGTCCCAGGTTCAGAGCAATAGAAATACTGAAACGATAAAGAATTGAACCAATAATAACTCCTATAGTTGCAATCATAATTGATTTTTCTCCAATTACAACCTCACCAATGATTACTGATGCCAGACCGGCTACAATTGTACCAACTCCCATATTTACATCTGCGAATCCCTGATACTGACCAACAAGGGCACCGGATAATGCAACCAGCGCGTTGGAAATTATTAATCCCAGCATTTTCATAGAATTTGTACTGATTCCCATACTTCTAATCATCTGCGGATTATCCCCGGTAGCTCTTAAAGCAAAACCAATCTGGG
>JAXKWB010000048.1:0-5292 GCA_036172385.1 Halanaerobiales bacterium
TACTTTAGCTACAAGATAGGCTCCATCATCAAGAAAATAATTTTCTTTAAAAGCAGCATGACCTGAAGTTTCAATAGCAAGTGGAGCAGTAACTCCTTCTGTTTCTAATCTTTTTGCTTCATTTATTACATTTTTATAACCTCTTTTAAAACGGTGGTGAACTCCACCCAATTTATTTTCAATAAATTCCTTAAGGCCAACAGAAGTTACAGAATCAGTAACAATAGTTGCCCCTGGATTATTTTCCAGAACAATTGTGGCAGCCAGAGCAATTAATTTATTCCGATTTATTTCCTGACCACTGCTGTCTACTACTGCCGCCCGATCAACATCAGTATCAAAAATAATACCTAAATCAGCATTATTATCTAAAACTGCTTTCTGAATTGAATGCATCGCTTTTTTATCTTCTGGATTAGGAGCATGATTGGGAAAATTACCATCTGGTTTTAAAAATTGACTACCTTCAGTATCTGCACCCAGTGCCGCCAGAATTTTTTCTACAAAAAATCCTCCTGAACCATTGCCAGCATCAACTATAACTTTAAAACCAGCCAGCGGCTGTTTCTGATCAACCTTTGAACTTAAATTTTCTCGAATTACTTCTTTTATATGTTCTGCATAATCAGAAATTAAATCTATTTTATTAAGAGAGTCAATTGTTGACAGTTTCCTCTCAAAAAATTGACCTTCTTTCTCAGCTGCAATATTCAAGATTTCTATAACATTTTCTTTTTCAAGTCCACCACTGCGGGTAAAAAATTTAAACCCATTTTTATCATATGGAAGATGACTGGCGGTGATCATAATTGCTCCATCATACTGATGTCCTTCCATGACTGTCGACATAAACATTGCTGGAGTTGAGGCCAGACCAGTACTATAAACATCAGCACCGGCAAGTTTTATGCCTCTGGCAAGTGCAAGTTTTAGGCTGTCAGCACTCAACCTGGAATCATGACCAATTGCCAGTTCAATTTTCTGACCTTCCTTATTTAAATTATCCTCAAGCCACTTAACAAAAGAAAAACCAATCCCCTCTGCAGCATTCTCTGTCAAATTAGCTTTTTTCCCCTCAGTTGCTATAGCCTTGCCTCTAACATCTGTTCCACTGATAAGTTTTTTCCATTCTATTTTTGACATTAAAATCACTCCAATTGAATTTTTGCCTTTTTAGATTGCTGTAATTCTAAATCTGCCTGATTAATAAATTCCCGAAAAGTTTACTTTTACCTGCAATCAAAAAAATTTCAGAGACTTTATAATCTTTTTTTTAATAATATCATTTGCTTTATAGTATACCTAATCCTGAGCCTTAAATCAATGTCAATTAAGCAAATATACTTTTTTGAATAAAAAATCCCTTTAGAAAAAGATCTGTTAGAATCTATTCTCTAAAGGGAGTTTAAAAAATACAATATTTAATTGTAATTAAAAATAATTTTAGGCAAAGTATTTATCTAAAATACCCTGCAGCATTTGAGCGTGACGAGCTTCATCTCGAGATGACTCATTAAAATAGGATGCAGCAGCCTCAAGTCCTAATTCTTCTGCTTTATCTGCAGCACCTTTTTTACCTTTATTTGCACCCTGTTCACCTTTAAGCATCTCTTCTATATTTTCTTTAGTGCTCTCAGAAATCATTCCGTTTAGTTCAGCAAAGTGAGAAGCATGTTCCGCTTCTTCCCAGGCAATTCTCTTAAGCACCTCTGCAACTTCTGCATAACCTTCCCTCTGTGCCTGTCGTGCCATAGCCAGATAAAGACCTGTTTCCTCTGTTTCACCTTCAAAATTCATCTTAACTGATTCTTCAACTTCTGTACCTTCTGTAATTCCTAACTCAACTTCATGATCAAATTTTAAATCCATTATGTATTCCTCCTTTTAATTTTATTACTATTAAAAATTGTTATTGATAATTATTACTATTAATATTATAAGTAATTATTTTTAATAAGTCAAGTAATTTTAGATTTTTTTATGGTAATTAAATAAAAAAGATATTACCCTAAAAGAGTAATATCCTTAAATGTTGCTGTATTATAAATGCATTTTTTTATATCTAATAAATATTTTAAATTAATATTGTAATTTTAAAAACATTACTTTAGTCAATTTCTTTAAAAAGATTTACCATTTCAATCAGGGAAACTGCAGCATCATAACCTTTATTACCGGATTTTGTACCAGCTCTGGAAATTGCCTGTTCAATGGTATCAGTTGTCAAAACACCAAAGATTACTGGTTTTTCAGTATCCAATCCAGCTTTAGCAACTCCTTTTGAAACCTCTGCTGAAACATAATCAAAGTGTGGAGTTTCTCCTCTAATAACTGCTCCCAGGGCTATTACACCATCATACTCTTTTTTAACAGCTAACTTTTTTGCAGTTAGTGGAATTTCAAATGCTCCCGGAACCCAGACTACATCAATATCAGCTTCATCCATTCCATGCCTTTTAAGAGCATCTACTGCTCCTTCAAGCAGTTTCCCGGAAATAAATTCATTAAAACGTCCAACAATTATTGCAGTCTTCATTCCCTTTGCATTTAATTTTCCTTCAATAGTTTTCATTTTTTATCATTCTCCTTTTTATGTTTTGTGATTAATTTCTTTTGTCTTAGGTATACGAAATCGATTTTGGTACCTGGTACCATAAATCGGTACCTATAAATCTAAAAGATGTCCCATTTTGTCTTTTTTTACCTTGAGATAAAATTCGTTTTCTTTGTTGGGATCAACTTCCAGAGGGACTCTCTCACTCACTTTGAGCCCGTAACCTTCAAGTCCGACAATTTTGGTTGGATTATTTGTCAGCAGGCGGATAGTTGAGAGACCGAGGTCTGAAAGTATCTGAGCCCCGATTCCATAATTCCTTAAATCAGGATCAAAGCCAAGAGCAACACTTGCTTCCACAGTATCCATTCCCTGGTCCTGCAGTTGATAAGCTTTGATCTTATTGACCAGTCCAATTCCCCGACCCTCCTGCCGCATATAAAGGACAACACCTTTACCTGCATCTTCTATTAATTGTAAAGCTGCTGTTAGCTGTTCGCCACAATCACAGCGTTTGGAACCAAATATATCACCTGTAATACACTGTGAATGAACTCTGACCAGTACATCTTCCTCATTTTTTATATCACCTTTTATAATAGCAATGTGCTCTTTATCATCAACTTTTGTTGTATAAACCTTAATTTTAAAATCACCAAACTCAGTTGGCAATTGTGCCTCAGCAGCCAGATTGATCAGTTTATCTTTTTCTTTTCTATATTTAATTAGATCTTCAATTGAAATTAATTTTAGATCATGTTTTTTGGCAAATTCTTTAAGATAAGGCAGCCGCCCCATTTCCCCATCTTCTTTGATAATTTCACAGATTACACCTGCTGGTTTTAAGCCGGCCAGTCTGGCTAAATCAACTGCTGCTTCAGTATGACCTGCTCTTCTCAAAACTCCTCCTTTTTTAGCAATTAGAGGAAATACATGACCGGGACGCATAAAATCTCCCGCCCTTGAATCTGGATCAACTAATTTCTGGATAGTTAAAGCTCTCTCCTGAGCCGAAATACCAGTAGTTACCTCCTGATGATCAACCGATACAGTGAAGGCTGTCCCATGAGTCTCAGTATTTTTATCTACCATCATTGGTAAATCAAGATTTTTGACAACTTCTTCTTCCAGTGGAGTGCAGACCAGTCCTCTTGCTTCTTTAATCATAAAGTTAATAGATTCCTGATCGACTTTTTCAGCAGCCATTAATAGGTCACCTTCATTTTCCCTGTCTTCATCATCAACGACTACTACCATTTTCCCTGCTTTAATATCTTCTATTGCAGTTTCTATTTTATCCATCCTAATTCTCCTTTCGGATTAAAAAATTTTAATTATCTTAGTTTTTATATCTGAATATAATTTTAAATAAATCCGTTTTCTACTAAAAATTTTTTTGATATTTTAGATTCTGACTGCCCTCTTCCTTTTACATTAGCCAGCATTTTGTAAACATATTTGCCGAGCATATCAGTTTCGATATTAACTCTGTCACCTGCAGCCAGCCTTGATAAATTTGTTTCGGACCAGCTTTCTGGAATCAGTGATACTTTTAAAATATTATTATCAATCTCCATCACCGTTAAACTAACTCCATTTAAAGCAACAGAACCCTTCTGCACAATAAACTTTTTTGTTTCCTGATCTATTTCTAGCTCAACAACTCGAGCATTGTCTTCGCTTTTTATGGTATTAACAACTGCTGTACTGTCAACGTGACCGGTAACAAAATGCCCCCCGATAAAATCATCCGGTCTTAAAGACTGTTCTAAATTTACAACCGAATCCCGCTGCAGTCCTCCTAAATTTGTCGCTTTAAGTGTTTCCGGCATCACATCAGCTCTAAAATTGTCACTACCAAAGTCAACTACAGTCAAACAGACCCCATTAACTGCAATACTGTCTCCTTTTTTTATATTATCCAGAACTTTTTCTGCTTTAATTTCCAGCTGATATTTGCTGCTGCCCTTATATTTTCTTAAAAACTTTCCCTTTTCCTGAATTATACCTGTAAACAAATTTTTCACCTCCAGTCAGACTAACTAATTTTATAAAATATTATCTACTTTGTTTATTCCGCTTTCTCTCAGCAATTAACAATAAATTATCTCCCAAATTTTTCTGCTCAATTATTCTTAAATCAACTGAATCTGACATTAGTTCAGGTCCACTGCCGCAAAACGAGGCTATTCCATCACTACCTCCGTAAATTTTGGGAGCAATAAAATAATAAAATTTATCAACTAAATCTTCTTTTAAAAATGTGTGACTTAGTTTTGCACCACCTTCTACTAAGATACTGCTTGTTTTCCTCTCATGCAGGTCTTTCAGGATTTTTTTAATCTCAAACTAATTTTCCTTACCGCTTTCATAACTTCTAACTTCTACTTTTTCTTTTTTTAATAATTTTTCTTTTTTCTTAAGAGAAGCTGCTGCGGCTGCAGGCGGAAAATCATTTGAAGTAATGATTAAGGTATTTGCCTGTGAGTCCTGATTAATTATTTTTGCATCCAGGGGAATTTTCAATAGAGGATCCAGAATAATCCGCTGAGGATCAATTCCTTTTTTATCATCTAATCTAGCTGTTAATGAGGGGTTATCGGAAAGAACAGTTCCAATTCCAACCATAATTGCATCCACCCGATGCCTTAGTTTATGACCTTCCAGTCGAGCTTCAAGATTTGTAATCCATTTTGAATCTCCATTTTTGCTGGCAATATAACCATCAAGAGTCTGAG
>JAXKWB010000049.1:0-7212 GCA_036172385.1 Halanaerobiales bacterium
TGGCAATTAAAATTGATCAGAGTATTTGTGATGGCTGTCCTGATTATCAGGAAGGACGCTGTGAGAGAATCTGTCCCGGCAATCTAATTGCAAAAGAAGGCGAAAAGGCAAAAATGAAGAGACCGGCAGAGTGCTGGGACTGTGCGGCCTGTGTTAAGGCCTGTCCCCGTAATGCTATTAGTCTTTATCTGCCCGAAGAAGTCGGAGGTCAGGGAACAAAATTGAAAGTTCAACAGAACCAGAAATGTTCACTCTGGATTTTCGACAGAGAAGATGGAAGCAGAAAAGTTTATAAAACTGGTTAAGTCTATTTGGCACCGGGTGCTTGGAAATTATTTCCAAGCACCCGGTACCAAAATACCAAGATGAAAAAGGAGGAAAATAAATGAGCATTAAAATTACTGTTAATGGAGAAGAAAAAGAGATCAAAAAGGATTTAAATCTGGCTGAACTGCTGGCTGAGCTGGAGGTCGACCCTGAGGTGACTATTGTCAAATTAAATGAGGCCATGGTACCCCAGGGAGAGTTGGCAGAAAGATATGTGGAGTCAGGTGATAATATTGAATATATTTTCTTTATGGGAGGGGGAGTTTTCGATTTAACTGAAAAAGAAATCGAGCGCTACAGCCGCCATATTATTCTAAAGGACCTGGGAGGTACAGGTCAGCAGAAAATTAAAGATGCTAAGGTTCTGGTAGTTGGAGCAGGAGGACTTGGTTCTCCTGCTGCCTTTTATCTGGCAGCTGCTGGAGTTGGAACTCTGGGTCTGGTTGACAGTGACCATGTGGATCTGACAAATCTCCAACGGCAGATTCTTCATACAACTGAGGATACAGGCAGGCCCAAGGTGGATTCGGCCCGCGAAAAACTGGAAGCGATGAACCCCAATGTGGATGTAAAAACATATAATCAATATTTAAATAAGGATAATATGGAGTCGATAATTGCCGATTATGACATTATAGTAGATGGAGTTGATAATTTTCCGACCCGTTATCTTTTAAATGATGCCTGTGTGATGGCTGGCAAACTACTGGTGGAGGCAGGTATTTTGCAGTTTTCAGGTCAGTTGACAACTATTATGCCAGGGGAAGGTCCCTGTTACCGCTGTATTTTTGCTGAGCCGCCTAAAGAAGGAGCGATTCCGAGCTGTCAGGAAGCAGGAGTTCTGGGAGCAATCGCAGGTACAATTGGAACCCTGCAGGCAACAGAAGTTTTAAAGCTGATTACCGGTATTGGGCGACCACTTGTCGGTAGAATGTTAGTTTATGATGCAAAGGATCTTTCCTTTAGAGAGGTAGAAGTCAAAAAAAGTGATAACTGTGATGTCTGTGGTGAGGACCCGGTAATTACGGAGTTGATGGAATATGAACTGAGCTGTAATCTGCACCAGCAGCAGGCTGAGGCATAAACACTGCAAAGGAGTGAGTCAATGTCAAAATTAATTCTAAAAAAAGAAGATTATCAAAAAATTTTAGAGTATTCCCTGCAGTACAAACCTGTCGAGGCCTGTGGAATTATAGCGGGTATTATTAATGAAGATGCGGGAAAATATTTTTCAACAAAAGTTTATTTAATGGAGAACACCAAAAACAGCCCTGAACATTATTTAATGGAACCGGAAGAACAGTTTGATGTTTTTAAGAATATGAGGGAAAATGAACTAGATTTTATTTCAGTATTTCATTCTCATCCTAATTCACCAGCTCGTCCCTCACAGGAGGATATAGATATGGCCAATTACAAAGAAGCTATCTATTTAATTATTTCCCTGCAGCAGGAGCGAGAAGATTTTAGAGCCTATTTTATTCAGGATGAGCATCCGCAGGAGATTGAAATTGAAGTTGAAATTGAAGTTTAGTGTATAAGTAGCTTATTTTATTGTTAAATGATTAAAATTATACTCTAAAAACAACTCTTTTTCATCAGATCAGCCACTCAAAGTTAAGCCAAATATTATTTGCTAATTACTAGCAATCTGCGATATAATATATGTATCTGGAGAATACGAAGAGAGACAGGTGAGATGTCAGAAGCTAAAAATTTAGAAACATTAATTGATCGCTTTGATCGGCTTGAAAACAAATTAGAGGAACATGATCAACGGTTTGATCAAATTGCTAAACGTTTTGATATGGTTGAAAATAAACTAGCTGAACATGATCAGCGGTTCGATAAGCTGGAAAATATTCTTGCAGAACAGGATATTAAACTCTATAACATCAACAAAACACTAAATAAACACAGTGATCAATTTGATGAAGTGGATTATACAATTGATAAGATTCACAATCAAACTGCTCGCCTGAGCCTTGAACAGGGTAAACTGGCAGTAAAAATTGATCAGTTGAAAAATTCAACGACTGAAAAAAATGAGAAAAATATCAATAGTATTTAAATATTGTTGAAGGGAAATTTTGAATTTAAATATCATGAGCAGTTCTGTTTTTCAAGAATTGCTCTTTTTGAATGGTCCTTGTTTTTAAGGGGAGTTTTTGATAAACTTTGTCAATTGAAATTAAGTATTGATGGCTCTAAAATTCGAGATAATTTGACAATAATTTATTTGGAATCTGAAATTTAATTTTTTATTTATTGGTTGTATAATTAATGTTGTGAAGAAAAAAATGTAAATCTTAAAAGAATATCCAAAACTTATTTTACACTAAGAATGTAAAGATTATAAAAGATGAAGAAGTAAAAAAAGAAACAACTTTAGATTCTAGGTATAGCTCTTATATGTTGCTATATGTTGTTGATAATTTTAATTTTGAAAATGCTAATATCCATAAAAACAAGTTAAATCCTTTAAAAGATAATGATGGTGATAGATTAAAGAATTTAGCAGATGTTCTCCCTAATTATTACGGAGAAGTAACTGAGTCTGAATATAGATATTTACTTGATAAATGGAGCAAACAAACACTAAAAATAGTTGAAGAAATCATTTTTTTCTAAAGTCGGTTTATAGAATCTCAGATGTTGAATCCGTAAATAGATTGAGAAATAAAATAATATATTTACAGAATGTTCTACAGAAAATTTACAAAGTCAAAGAGTAAAAATGCAGAAAAAAATCAGAAAATCATGAGAGGTTTTTAATCCATATATATGAAACTGTTTAATAAATAAAAGATAAATTTCAAGATATATTTGGGGACTATTGGGGACAAATTCTACATAAACATATCAAATTAAAAAAACTAGATAAGATTTGTGTAATAACAAAGCCTAATATAACAGTGATAGTACCAACAAAATTAACTAAACCACATTAGCATTGTTGTTCTTGAAATCCGGTGAAGCCGAAAGGTGTCTGGGTTCGAGTTCCAGTCTCTCCGCCATTGAATATTAAGGGCTAACCTATTTTAAGAAACTCGCCGAGAGGCGGGTTTTTGTTTTTTTTGGGATGAATCTTTCGATTTGAGTGATTGATTTTATATATTTTACTTAATTTTATATTTATAAACTATAATGCAAACATTATAGAATTTAGCTCTTAACCTTATATCCAATTTTGAATAAATAAGTAACTACTAATAATAAAATAACAGCAAGGCTCCCAATAATCAAAGCCGAAAAAGCAGGAGCCATATCAGACTGTCCGATAAAGGCAAAGCGCACCGCATCAACCATATAAAAGACCGGGTTGAATAATGAAACCTCACTCCAGATTCCCGGTAATCCCTTAACAGAATAGAAGACTCCACTTAAAAAAGTTAACGGAGTAATAAAAAAGTTAGAAAAAATAGAAACATGATCAAATTTTTCTGCCCATAAACCGGCAACAATTCCAAAAAGAGAAAATATAGATGAAACTAAAATTGCATAAAATAATGCTAAAAAAGGATAAGCAACTGCTCCTCCATAAAAGAAAGTAGCTACTAAATAAGTTACACTGCCGACTACAAGTCCTCTAACCATTCCCCCAATCATAAAACCTAAAGTGAGTTCAATATAGGAAAAAGGGGCCAGCAAAAAGTCAATGATAATTCCATTATATTTTGCACCGATCAATGAAGAAGAAGTATTGGCAAATGAGTTCTGAATCAAACTCATCATAATTAATCCGGGCACAATAAAATCAATATAGGGGATACCATAACCTGCAACCTCTCTATTCTGAAAAGAATAAGAAAAGATAATTAAATATAAACCTGTTGAAATTAAAGGGGCAAATATAGTTTGAATTGCTACCTTAGAAAATCTTGCCACTTCTCTTTTAACCAGACTAAAGAAAGTGATATTGTTAATTATCATCACCTCCTAAATTAGTCAGCTTAATAAAGACATCTTCCAGCTTTGCACTTTCAATATCTATATCGACAATATCTAAATTCAAATCATTAATTTTTCTGAGAATTTTATCCAGATCTTGTTTTGCTGTTTCTATTTCAATCTGTCTCTGGTCATCATTTAATTTAAAATCAATTTCTATTAACTCTTCTTCTAATCCATGAGCTAGATCAGCAAATTTAAGTTTAATAATCTTTTTGTCTATAGAATTTATCAGATTTTCTTTGCTGTCAACCTTAACTATCTTCCCTTTATTCATAATTGCAATCCGATCACAGAGGGCTTCTGCTTCTTCTAAATAATGAGTTGTTAAAATGATTGTTTTCCCCTCTTTATTAAGCTGTATTACATACTCCCAGAGGCTGTTTCTCAACTCAACATCAACCCCGGCAGTTGGCTCATCTAAAACAATTATTTCTGGATCATGGACTAATGCTTTAGCAATCAGAAGTCTTCTCTTCATTCCTCCTGATAACTGCCGAGGCCCTATTTCTGCTTTATCAGTCAGACTAAGAGCCTCCAATAGTTCATTGATTTTATCAGTATTATTTTTAATTCCAAAATAACCAGAATACATATCCAGTGTTTCTCTAACTGTAAAATATGGATCAAATGTAATCTCCTGAGGTACAATTCCTAAAGATTTTTTAGTTTCTCTATAATCTGAAATAATATCATTACCTAAAACTGTAATCTTACCTGAATCCTTATGAACTAAGCCTCCTAAAATTCCAATCAAAGTACTTTTGCCTGCTCCATTAGGACCCAGCAAACCAAAAAATTCACCTTTTTCAATCTCCAAATTTATATCGTCTAATGCCTGTAAATTACCATAACTCTTATTAATTCCTCTAATTTTAATTGCTGTAGACATCTCTTCCTCCTTATATCCCTAAAATCAGGGGTGTTATCTTATTGTCTTTAAATTTATTTTATACTGCTGTTCTCATCATTTAAAGAAGCTTTTTTACCAATTAAAATAAAAAAAACAGACACATATCTGTACCTTTTGTATAATGTTAATAATTACAAAAACATTAAAAGGTACAGATATGTGTAAAAATCATTGTAACATAAAACACAGCAAAGGTGAACAACTAACTTTACAAAGATCATGTAAAAATAGAACATTTATAAAATCAACAGGGTAAAAATTTTCAAAAATAGGTAGAGAATTAAATTGTACTCGAACAACTAGAGATAGATCGGAAACAGCAGAAAACAGAGTAGTATTTAAAACAAGTTGGTTTATATTATCCATTCACTGGCTGCTGGGGTGGAATTTATGTGGCTAAATTATTCATTTGGGATATTGCTCTTGTAACAGCAGGCAGAAAAATTATTTATTCAAAAAAAATAAAGAGACTGGTACTAAAAAACCAGACTCTTTATTAATTAAGAGTGTATAATTTTTAATATGCTAATCCATAAAATCTATCTTCGACATTGCCTGACTCGATAATGTCAAGAATTTTGTATAAATAAATCTGTATCTTTCTTTCCAATTTATAACTTTTTCAAGAGCAAAATTGGTTAAATTGCTAATAAGTAGTACGGCTATACTTTGTCCATACATTTGCTCTATCTAGTCAGCCACATAGCAGGTGGAAAGACGATTAGCATCCATATTTGATTATATAGCCTTTTCAAGCCAGGTATCATAGTTTTTTTATGGTTGAAATAGTCCAGTTTGAAATTAACTAT
This sequence comes from Halanaerobiales bacterium, assembly GCA_036172385.1. Taxonomy (GTDB): domain Bacteria; phylum Bacillota; class Halanaerobiia; order Halanaerobiales; family Halanaerobiaceae; genus Halanaerobium. The sequence goes on from JAXKWB010000049.1 coordinate 6,001, forward strand.
TATTAAAACTCTAGGAACATTTAAATTTTTAATATTACCAAATTGAGTTAAAAAATCACGAATATAAAAACCATTATGGTTATTGCCTGAATTTCTTCCTGAATCTTCATAATTTTTTTTAATATATTCCTTTAAACTTCTTGGCTTTTTGTAATTTGCTATACTGATTTTACTGTACTATAATTATTACAAATAAAAATAAGTGGTGAAAATAATATAAAATATAATATTCCCAACTGGAGGTTTTTCTATGAAAAAAAATAATAAAATGGGTTTAAACGAGACCTGGAGTATGGCTGTTGGAGCAATGATTGGAGGCGGAATATTTTCTGTGCTTGGGGTTATTATAACAACTGCAGGTAATTATGCCTGGCTCAGCTTTATTATTTCAGGTGCAATTGCTCTTGCAACAGCAGTTAGTTATTCTAAATTGACAAATAAATTTGAAGAAGGTGGAGGAGCTTTTACCTATATTAAAGATATAAATCATGAAGGGCTGGCAGGTGGTTTATCCTGGCTCTTAATAATGGGATATATCCTGTCACTTTCAGTTTATGCCTTTACTTTCGGCCAGTATCTGGACAATCTCTTTAATTTTGGCCCATGGTTCCCAAGAGTAGTCTCAGTTTTAATCATCAGTATCTTTATGGTCTTTAATATTAGTGGAGCAGGAGAAGCTTCATCGATTGAAGTAATAACTGTCTGGGGAAAACTGATTATTCTATTAGGTATTGCCGCAACCGGCCTCTGGAATTTTAATACTGATATGCTTTTTGTTGAAGGTTTAAAAGAGTCCAGTACAATACCAAATGCCATTATTGGAGCAGCCACTATTTTTATTGCCTATCAGGGATTCCAGTTAATTACCTATGATTATCAGGAAATTAAAGATCCAACTAAAACTATCAGAAAAGCAGAAATTATGGCTGTTGTAACAGTTATTATAGTGTATATTTTTGTCACTTTTGGTATTATAAATTTGGTTTCACCAGAGCTAATTGTTGAAGAAAAAGAAGTTGTGATAGCTATCGCAGGCAGAAAGATAATGGGTATATTTGGTCTGGTAATAGCTTCACTTGCTGCCCTTTTTTCAACTGGATCTGCAATTAATTCCACTATTTTTGCTACTTCCAGATTGGCAAATAAGATTGCACGAGATGGCGAATTACCTCAAAAAATTGCAGCTAAAAATAAAAAGGGAGTGCCTAGAAA
>JAXKWB010000050.1:0-9758 GCA_036172385.1 Halanaerobiales bacterium
GTATTCCCTTGCTTTATCTAAATTATTATTTTTAACTTCTAAGTTTATTTTTTTGAAGAAAGCTGGTAATAAATTTAGATGTCTGCTAATTGTTTTAACTCCCCTGTTAAGATTTAAAAAATAAAAGTCATCAGCAGTTGCTAAAAATTCAAATCGTCCATCATATTTCTTTTTAAAGGTAGTGAATTTATCAAAGTCTAAGTCATAAGGATAAACTGGATTGACTACAAATCCTTTGACTGCCTGATAATTTTTAGTTTTCTTGATTAATGTTTCACTATCAATTAAAGACAAAAGCCTGGTATTAAAACTTATGTAAAAATCTCTATTACTGCTGCTTATAAAATTAAGATGAGATACATAGTCTTTAAAATAAGAACTCATTGTTTCTTCAGTAATGAAGGGTGTTTTAATTACCAAATCAAACTCTTTTTCAATTTTATCTAACTCGTCAATCATTTCTTTTATATCACTGAGAGAATTAAAATTAATTTCAATCTTAAATTCTGATTCTTCTGGCATTAATTTGACTACATTTTTATAGTATTTTTTTTTATCACTGCAGCTTAAACGAGAATAATCAAAATTGCTATCTTTAATATAAAAATTTCTTTGCCCCTGTTTCAAATTATTAGCCAGCAAAAGTTTTATTTTATGATAATCAATTTTATTATACTGATCAAGAAAATTAAATACAAAACTATAAGCATTATTCACCCAAATCCCTCCTTATCTCAATTTAATTAAACAACAAATTTACTGCACTGACTCGCTCTCTTTTATAATTAAAACAAATCTCTTAGCTGATATGACTTTCAAGTCACATGACTTTATAGTCATATTATATTCTTTTGATTTTAGTTTGTCAATTTTTTAACAGATTTTTAAAGCTGAGAAGTTTTTTAAAACTCCCCAGCTCTGCTGTTTATTAAATGTGTTTAGACGCTTCTTCTCTGGAAATTCCTTTTATTTTTGCAATCACGATCGTTCTTAAATCTGTAACTAAAGAGTAAAAAATCGGAATCACAAAAAGGGTTAAGAAAGTAGCGAAACTTAGGCCACTAACAATTACAATACCCATCGGCTGAGTTGATTCGGACCCTTCTCCAATACCCATTGCTATTGGCAGCAGACCCAAAATAGTTGTCAGGGCTGTCATCATAATTGGCCGCAGCCTTACTACTCCTGCTGTAATGATGGCTTCAATTCTTTCTGTACCGCTTCTGCGGAGCTGATTAATATAATCAACCATAACTATCGCATTATTAACAACTATCCCGGCCAGCGTAATTAATCCCAGTATTGAAGCAACGGAAACTATCGAATTGGTAAGATACATACCAAAGATAACACCAATCACAGCCAGTGGAATGGTAAACATAATTGTAAATGGATGGATTAATGATTCAAATTGAGAAGCCATTACCATATAAATTAGAATTACAGCCAGACCAAAAGCCATAGCGAGACTGCTAAATGATTCCTGCATATCCGCAAATTCACCTTCATAGCTAAAGCGGTAATTATCAGGTAACTCGACATCTGCTAAACGCTGCTGAATTTTTGTCATCATCGTACCCAGATCCACGCCGTGAATATCAGCTGTTATTTCGGAATAACGCTGCTGATTTTTGCGTAAAATCTCAACTGGTCCTTCAGTAATTTCTAGACTTGCTATCCGACTCAATTGAATCATCTGGCCAGATGCTGTCTGCATATTAAGCTCTGGCACCTGTGAGAGCTGTTCTATTTGAGCTTCTTCCAGACGAACCCTGATATCATATTCATCACCTGCAACTTGATATCTTGTTACAGTACTTCCATTAATTGCTGTTCTGACCGTGTTTGCAATTTGACTTACATTTAAACCAAAACGGCTTGCAATTGAGCGCTTAACCTTAATTTGATATTCCGGTTGTCCTTCGGAAAAGCTGTCCTCAATTTCTCTTAATCCTTCAATATCTTCAATTGCTGCAACAGCTTCTGCAGTTTCACGTTTTAAAACATCTAAATCATCACCCAGCAGTTTGACATTGACCGGAGCGCCACCTCCACCCATACCCTGCTGTTCCTGAATGGTAAGATCTATATCGGGAATCTTAATTTTTTGTCTAATTGCTTCCATTATTTCAGCTGTTGATCGGTCTCTTTTAGCTAAATCAACTAAATCAACACTTATATTTCCCATATGACTGCTGGTAGAGGTAGACATCATCTGACCTCCAGCTCCAACAGTGGCAATTACTGTTTTAACTTCCTCTATATTCATTAGTATAGATTCTATTTCGGTTGAAACTTCATTAGTGCGAGATAAAGCAGTTCCTACTGGAAGTTCATAGCTGACAGAAAATGCTCCCTGATCCGTACTGGGCATAAATTCAAACCCTAATTGGGGAACTAAAGCAAAACTACCCACTAATAGAACTATTAGTAAAACAACAAAAACCCAGCGGTGTTTAAGAGCGCTGCTGAGTGCACCTCTATAAATTTTCTTTATTCTACCTTCTTCTTTATTCCGCTTTAATTCTTCTGGCTTTATTTTTAAAATCTTGGAAGCCAGCATAGGAATTAAAGTTAAAGCCACCATTAGAGAAGCAATTAAAGAAAAAGCTACTGTTAAAGCCAGATCCTTGAATAATTGCCCGGCCATACCTTCTACAAATACTATCGGTAAGAATACGACTACTGTGGTAGCTGTTGAAGCAGCAATTGCCATTCCTACTTCGGAAGCTCCTTCGCGAGCAGCTTCAATTTTACCCTCACCCAGGCTCCGATATCGATAAATATTTTCCAGCACAACTACTGCATTATCAACCAGCATACCTACCCCGAGAGCAAGTCCACCTAAAGAAATAACATTTAAGTTAACACCAGCAAAATACATCAGGATAAAAGTTCCAATAATAGAAATCGGCATTGCTGTAGCAATTATTATTGTACTGCGAATATTTCGTAGGAATAAAAAAAGTATAATTACAGCTAACAGACCACCAAGTATTGCGTTCTGACTTACACTGGCAATAGAATCTTCTATGAACTCAGATTGATCCATTGCAAGAGCAAAACTATAATTGGGATAGTCTTTACGAATCCGATCAATTTCCTGTCGAACCAAACCGGCTACCTCTACAGTATTGGCATCAGTCTGTTTTTGAATTGAAAGAGAAAGACTTCTTTCTCCATTAGTCCTGGAAATAGTAGATAAGTCTCCAAACCCATCTCTAACTTCTGCTACATCGGATAGCTTAATGTGTTTATTTCCAACCGGGATATTAATATTTCTAATTTCATCTAAATCGGAAAACTTACCAACTGTTCTTACTAAAAATTCTTTGTTTCCCTGCAGTACATCACCTGCGGAAACATTTACATTTTCAGCTCGCACAATATTAGTAATTGTATCAAAATCAAGGCTATAGTGGATTAACTTATCTCTTTTGAGAGAAACAATTATTTCGCGCTCCAGTCCCCCCTGCATATTTACCTGAGCAACACCCGAAATTCTTTCTAAACGGGGAATTAATTCATCTTCCACCTGTTGTTTTAACTCATTTATTTCTAAACCTTCTGCTGAGACACCATAATTCATAATTGGCATCATAGAGGGATCAAATTTAAAAATCATTGGACTGCCAGCATTTTCAGGCAAAACTGTACTACTAATTAATTCTACCTGTTCTCTTAAATCCTGAACAGCAAAATCCATATTTCTTCCCCAGCTGAATTCTACCACAACTGTCGATGTTCCTCTCGAAGAAGTGGAAGTAATATTTTCAACTCCCTCGACAGTAGCTACTGAACTTTCTATCTGTTTGGTAATTAAATTTTCTATTTCTTCTGAGCCAACACCTTCATAATTTGTAATTATTGCAGCACCTGGAAAGGTGATATCTGGAAAAAGATCAAGGCTTAATCTGGAAAGTGCTACTGAACCAATTAAAAGCACCATCAGAATAATCATTGCAGTAGTTACTGATCTTTTTATCGAGAAATTAGATAATTTCATTAATTTCTCACCTCAACCTCTTGGCCAGATTTCAAATTGCTCTGACCTCTAATTATAACATTTTCGTTAGCCTTTAGACCTGCTAAAACTTCCACTCGACTGTCAGTAATAATACCTATTTCTATATCTTTTCTTACTGCTTTCCCTGCTTCTACTACAAATAAATAGGGGTTATCACTATTTAAGTTAACAATACTTCCAATTGGAACCACCACTGCTGAACCAGATTTTCCTTTGGTGATTTTTACATCAGCAAACATTCCAGCTCTTAGTTTGTGATCCTGATTAGGAATTTTAACTTTTACCAGAAAAGTTCTGCTGGTGGGATCTGCAGCAGGAGCAATGTTAGTTACCTTACCCTGAATATAATGCTGCATAGTTTCGGCTTTTACTTCAACCAGATCATCTTTTTTTATAGCAGAAACTGTGGCTGAAGTTACATTGATCTCAGCATATAGCTGATCAATATTAATTAAATTAACAACCATTTGTCCGGAGGCAACTATCTCACCGGCTGCTACACTAACCTGATTTATTAAACCGGAAAAAGGAGCATTGATCTTTGTTTTAGCAATCTGATCTTCAATTTCGGCCAGGCTAGCTTCTGCCTGCTCAACTGAGGCTAGACTTGCCCTTAATTTTTCCTTTCTGGGACCTCTTTCTGTTTCCTCTAAATTAGCCCTGGCCACTTTTAAGTTTGTCTGAGCACTATTTACCTGACTGCGGGCATTTTCTAACTGCTGTTTTAAGGAAGTAGGATTATTATAGGTTTCTTTAGTTAATTGATAGTTCTTTTTCGCTGCGGCCAGAGAAGTTTCGGCCTGTTCAACAGAAATTTGAGCACTTTTATAAACTGATTTTGCATTTTTATAAGCACTTTCTGCATTTTCATATGCTTTTTCCGAAATAACATTATCTTCATATAATTTTTTAGAACGTTCATATTCCCTTTTAGCCTGATTGTAATTTATTTCCGCCTGATTCAAATTTTGTTTTGAAGTCTGAAGCTGCTGCCGGGCATTATTAAGCTGCTGTTCGGCGTTTACCAGCTGCTGTTCCAGAGATCGCCGTTCCTGATACAATTCCTGCATTAATTTAAAATTAGTCCGGGCGCTTTCCAGACTGGCTTTTGCATTTTCATAGGAAGCTCTGGCTCTGGCCAGTTCTTCTTCAGTAGCACCGTTTTTAAGCAGCTGATAATTAGCACGAGCACTATCCAGAGCAGCCTGAGCCTGTCTTTTTTTGATCTTTAGTACTTCATCATTAATTTTTATTAATTCAGCTCCTGTCTCTACTCGATCACCAAGGGCTATATTTACACGATCTGCTACTCCTCCAACCTGAGCTGGAATATCTACATCTTTAACTGGGGTCAAAATTCCTGTCAGACGTTCATTTAAACTGATATCATCAATTACTGACTCTGTAGTTTCTACAATCTGGGTCTCCTGCTGAGCTAGCGCTGGAAAACTGAGCAAAAGAAAAATCATTAATAAACTAAGAATTTTATATTTATTTTCCATTATTTATCACATCTCCAAAATATTCTTTTAAGCGACCACTTTTATATATTGTTTTAAATAATTCTATTTCATAATCATATTCTGCCTGCAATAAAGATATTTGAGCCTGATTGTAAGTACTCTGAGCATCAATTACCTCAGTGTTACTTGCTACCCCGGCCTCGTAACTTTTATTAGCTATTTCCAGGTTTTCTTCAGCATTTTCTAAAGAAAGCCGTTCTAACTCAATTGCCTCTTTATTTTCTTTGACAGTTAAAATAGATTCCTCTACCTTAATCTTAATATTCTCTAATAAATCTTTTCGATTATTAGCAACTTTTTCTAATTCAATTTTCTGTTTTTCGGCATTAAGATTACCCTTACCTCCATCATAAAGAGGTACATTAACTCCCAGAGTCATCGACCAGCTTTTTTCGTCCATAAATTCTGGACCCTGCCAGTCATAAGAACCATTGAGAGAAACACTGGGACGATAATACTGTCCTTCTAACTTCTGTCTTAATTTAATAATCTTTTTATTTAATTCTAAAATCATAAGCTGGGGATCATTTTTAACTGCTGTGTTGAATAATTTTTGTTTTTCTAAGTCAAGATTCATGTTAATTTCTGGTTTTGCAGGAATATAACTTTTTTCTGTAGTTAAAAGTTGGGCCAGCCGGCTCCGGGCAATTTGTAGATCATTTTTAGCTGCTGTTAGTTCTTCTTCAGCATTTCTCTGTTCAATCTGACTCTGCAGTAAATCACGTCTAATTGCAATCCCGGCCTCCAGATTGTTTTTTACTATTCTTAAGTGTTCATTTACTATATCTAGAGCTTCTTCTCTAATTTCTACCATCCCCTGAGCCTGTAATACTCCATAATAAGACTGAATTAGAGAAAACAGCTGATCTTCAACAGTCTGTTCATATTCAGTTCTTGCAATTTCCAGACTATAATTGGCAATTTCTTTCTGCATAGAAACCTTACCTCCCAGCCAGATTGGCTGAGTTAAAGAGAGTGAGGTGCTGTAATTTTCATCAGGACCTGTCCCGAGTAAAGTCTGCTGGCCTTCATCCATTTTGGTATAGGAAGTCTGCAGATCCAGAGTTGGAAAATAAGATCTTTGAGCCAGTTCTATATCTTTTTCTGCCTTCTCAATATCTTTACGTGCATTTTTTAATGTCCTATTTTCTTCAATTAAAATCTTTACTGCTTCTTCTAAATTGATATCCTCTGCTGCCATTACAGCAGGAGTGGATAAGAAAATCAAAACAGCCAGGATTATTGTAGTAACTTTCATTTTACTTTTCATCTTGAGGCTCCTTTCTACTAATGCCATTCATTATAAAATCATATATAAAATCAACCTTATCTTCTGCTTTCTCTTCCTTATCTAATAATTCCTTTACCTGAGGGGTAAACAAAACTGACAGAATTAATGATGCCAGATTAGCAGGGTTTTCACTTCTTATCAAACCTTCTGCAATACCCTGTTCAACAATTCGAGTTACAATTTTCTGGTTTTTTTTGTGTTTGGCTTCAATTGCATCTTTAAAATCACTGCTGATTAACTCCACATTATTTCTGAAAACTTCCAGCATATCTAAATGTTCTATCAGTGTCTTTAATACACAGTCAATCAAATTCCTGATTTTCTGGTCACTGCTGATATCTTTTTCAGCAATCTCTTCAAAAAGTTCATGAAAATAATCCAGACCATTAATTGCAGTTTTTCTAAATAATTGTTCTTTACTGTCAAAATACCAGTAAAGAGTCCCCTTGCTGATCTCTGCTCCCTCTGCTATCTGAGTCATGGAAACAGCATGATAGTTGTTTTTTGAAAAAAGATGAAAGGCTGACTCTAGTATTTTATTTCTCGTTTCTTCGGCCATAAAAACCTCCTCAATTTCTAATAAAATCTTTCTCGACTAACCGGTCAGTAGTTATTATAACTCTAAATAATTTTTTTGTCAACCGTTCGGTCGATTAAAATTAGATTAGATTTTTTTAGAGAATTAAAACTAATTAATATTTATATCCCCATACTCAGAATTTACTATTATTTCGTATTTTGCCCGCTGACCCTGGTAGCTTAGTTTTTCTTTACTTCTATTCTCTAAAGCAGCAAAATCTGCATTAATATCACCATATTCTGTACTGAGATCATAACTGTAAAGCTCATAATCCGGAAGAGAAGTAATTTCTACATCAGCATATCTCAGTTCTAAATCCAGATCCTCAATTTGACTTAATTTAAATTCTCCATATTCCGAATCAGCTGTTATTTTACCTTCAACATCACTAATTGTAAAACCAGTATATCTGCTGCTGATCTCAATATTTTCAGCTGAGCTTATTTCTGCTCCACCGTAGCGGCTCTTCATTTCCAGGTCAGACTCTAAATTAGAAATTTTATTAAAACCATAGGCACTTTCTAACTTTAAATTACCTGCTATATTACTGATAGTGTTTTCCGCGTAGGAAGAATCAAATTCTAAAGTTGAGCCCAGGTTATCAATTCTGGATTCACCATAGGCCAGCTTCAAAATTACTGGACTTTCTATATTATTGACCCGGGTGCTGCCGTAACGATTGGATCCATTTACTTCAGCTTTTAAATTTTGAACCTGAAGTTTACCGTAATTATTCCTCAATTCTGTCTGCAGTTCCTCGGGAACAGTAATTCTGTAGTCAATCTCAACTACTTTAATCAGCTCAGGAGTGTCTGTCTGACTTCGATTTAAGTGGATTTCTAAATTTGCTCCCTCAAGATTATAAATAACTTTTAAATCCTGAATAAATTCTTCTGCTGCCTCTCTATCTTCTGCATGTACCTTGAGAGTATAATCGATATTTATTTCCTGATTCTTACTTCCCTGGAGCTGTATACTGCCAAACTCATTTTTTAGATTGAAACTGTTAATTTCTTTGTTTTCTCTTAAAAAATCTGAACCCAGCCTTAAATTTCCGTCTTTCTGGGCCTTGATACTGTCCTGATTATAATTATATTGAAAGAAATTATTTTCAGCTTTTATCATTTCTTCAATTGATTCTGTAATCAAACCTTCAAATAAATTATTATCCGATTGAACATATCTAACATCTACAATCATCACTAAAGTTAAAATAATTAATAAATAGGTAATCAATTTCTTTCTACTCATTTTATCCTCCTTTTATACATCGACATCAGAAGCAATTAAACGGGAATTTAAAAAGAACAATCCGGTCATGAGCAGCAAAATCACAGCAAAGGGCGCTGAGCCAATATAAACTGTGGATTCTGTTACTCCAGCTGGATTTTCCATAAAAATAGTGACCGGAAAATCGGGCAGCCAGTTAAATAAATAATTGAAAAAACCTCCGACTCGCAGAATTAAATAATGACTCAGAATGAAGACTAAGATACTAATTAAAAGTCGAAAACGATTATAAAAGGAAGCAATGATATACGCAAACTGGGTAATTAAATACAGCTGAATTCCTGTAATTAGATAAGAGAGATAAGCTAGAATTGAAAATTCCCTGAATACTTCTCTTCCCAGTGTTTCCGGTATTTGACGAAATACTCCTGCTAAAAAATCCTGGTGGAAATAAAGATTGACTACAATCAGGGCTCCACTTAAAATTAAATAGTAAGCAAAGGCAGGAAAAAACTTGGCAAAATTAATTTCATAACCGCGCCGGGGCAGGATTTTTAATAAATAAATGTTATTATTATCCCATTCACTGCGGTATGAATTATAACCCAGAAAAATCATAATCAGCGGCAGAAAAAACAGCGGAATAAAACCCAGCCCGAAACTTAGGCCTGGAGGCCAGTGCCCGGTTCTTGTAATTAAAAACCATTCCCAGACTGCAATAATCAATGTCGAAACTATAATTAAAATATTTAACTGCTTAAATTCATTTTTGATTAATGATATTAGACTTCTCATGCAAATACCTCCCCGATTAATTCTCTAATCGATTTTCCTTTTTCCGCTCTTAAATCATCAGCATTACCGTCAAGTAAAATTTCTCCTGCTTCCATAAAAACTATCTGGTCTAAAAATTTTTCTGCTTCAATTATCTCATGAGTTGCCAGAATTATACTCTGGTTGGCTGAATCAAATTCACCGATTAAGCTTTCTAAAATTCTCTCCCTGGAAGCCGGGTCGATACCGGCCAGTGGTTCATCCAGAATCAAAATTTCTGCAGAGCGGCTCAAAACTAAAATTAATTTAAGTCTGGCCACCATACCTTTAGAA
>JAXKWB010000051.1:0-10930 GCA_036172385.1 Halanaerobiales bacterium
GAAAATATCTCTTCCTTCAACATTCCCAATAAAATTCTTTATCCTCTGATCATCATTTAAAACCTGATAACTTTCTTTGGTTAAATTATTACCTTTTCTTTTTTCTTCACCAATATTTAAAAGAGCAACTCTGGGATTTTTTATCTTCATTACATTTTCTGCATAGAGCTGTCCCATTAAAGCAAACTGCTGTAAATTTTCGGGACTGCAGTCAGTGTTTGCACCATTATCTAAAACTAAAGTGCTCCCGTTGACAGCAGGAAACTGAATTGCAATTGGTGGTCTAGAAACTCCTTTGATCCTACCCACTCTTAATAAACCAGCTGCCATAACTGAACCTGTATTGCCTGGAGAAATAAAAGCATCAATTTTTGACTCTTTTAATAAACCTGCTCCAACATTTACTGTAGCATTTTTCTTTTTGCGCAGAGCTTTAATTGGTGATTCATCCATTGTAATTATTTGATCTGCTTTTTCAATTTTAAGCCTTTTCGAATCAAAGTCAGTTTTTGTTAACTCTCTGCTTATAATATCATATTCACCAATCAGGGTCAATTCTATTTCTGCTTCTTCTTTTAAGGCTTTTAAAGCACCTGTAATTAATTCAGCCGGCTCCTTTTCTCCACTCATAACATCAACAGCTATTCTATACAATATTGCCGCCTCCCGGGTTAAAAAAAAGAAAATTTATATCTGCATCATTTGCAAAACATTATATCTCAACCGTCGGTCAATTGCAAGTTTAGGACAAGAAAAAAACAGAGATCTCTATAATAGAGATTCTCTGTTTATCTTAAATAATTTAATTTCCGCTCACCTTTTTGCCATCATAATGTCCACATTCAGGGCATACATGATGAGGTAAAATCTTTTCATGGCAGTTTGAACATTCTGCAAGATTAGGAGCACTCAGTTTCTTATGAGTACGTCTTTTACGCTTGCGTGTTTTAGAAGTCCGTTTCTTTGGTACAGCCATTCTATACACCTCCTTTAATTATTCATTATCTTCATTATAAAACTCTTTAAGTTTTGCAAGACGAGGATCTAACGCTTCTACCTCACATTCACATTCACCCTCATTTAAATCCTGACCACATTCGGGGCAAATCCCTTTACAATCATCAGAACAGAGAGGTTTCATCGGTAGAGATAAAATGATATTATCCATAATAATCTCGTCTAAATATAGTTCTTCTTCATCTTCCATTTCACTTTTTAAAACATCTTCGGAAATATCTAATTCGACGGAAGAACTATATTTTTGCAAACAGCGACTGCAGCTTAAAATCAAATTAGCTTCTAGTTTTCCCTCTACTACAAAAGAATCTTTAGTATTAAAAATTCCTAACTCAAGCTTAATTGGATCTTTTATTTCTATTTCTCGATTAACAAATTCCAAATCATGAAATTCAAGCTCCAGCGAAACCTGTTTTCTACTTCCAATTTCTTTTAAATTACTGAGGTTTATAAACAATTTATTTGATCACCCCTGTTAATAACCACATTTTATTATATAAAAAGCAGCTTTAACTGTCAAGAAGAATTTACTACTTAACCAATCCCATTGTATCTCTGGCAATAACTAATTCCTCATTTGTAGGGATTATCATTGCTTTAACTTTAGAATCATCGGTAGAAATAAATACTTCTTTACCGCGACAGTCATTAGCTTCAGGATCTACCTTGACACCCAGATATTCAAGTCCTTCTAAAACTCCCGCCCGGGTTTCTTTAGAGTTTTCACCAATCCCAGCAGTAAAGACAATTGCATCAACTCCTCCCATTGCTGCAGTATAAGCACCAATGTACTTTTTGACTCTATAGTTAAAAAGTTCAAGTGCAATTTCTGCCTGATGATTTCCTTCAGCAGCTGCAGCTTCAACATCACGAGAATCACTGCTGACACCGGAAACACCTAAAAGACCACTTTCTTTATTTAAGATATCATCCATTTCAGCAGCAGAAATATCTTCTTTATCCATGATAAATGGAATTATCGCAGGATCTATATCTCCACAGCGAGTTCCCATAACCAGACCTTCTAAAGGAGTTAGTCCCATGCTGGTATCAACTGATTTGCCGTTTTTAACCGCTGCTACACTGGCTCCGTTACCTAAATGACAGGTAATTATTTTAAGATCGGATAAATCTTTTTCCAGCATCTGAGCAGCTCTTTTAGCAACATAGCCATGAGAGGTGCCATGGAAACCATATCTTCTTACACCATACTTTTTGTAATACTCATATGGCAGTGCATAAATATAGGCTTTCTCCGGCATACTCTGATGGAAGGCAGTATCAAATACTCCAACCTGCGGTTTGTCAGGCATTAATTCTTTACAGACCTTAATTCCCATAATGTTGGGAGGATTGTGTAAAGGAGCTAAATCTGCAACTTCTTCCAGATTTTTAATTGCCACATCATCAATAACTGTAGACCCGGAAAAAGTCTCACCGCCATGAACAATTCTGTGTCCGATAGCTTCTACTTCATCCATATCTTCCAGTACTCCGTGATCTTCTGATAATAATGTTTCTAATAACAATTCAATTCCTACCTTATGAGTAGGGATATCTTTTTCGATCACAATTTCTTCTCCACTACCATTTTCATATTCTAAAAATGAATCTTCAATTCCAATCCTTTGAATTAAACCTTTGGCCAGTACACTTTCTGTTTCCATATTAAATAACTGATACTTAAGAGAAGAGCTTCCACTATTAATAACAAGTATTTTCATTTTTTTCCTCCTAGAAATTTTATTTATTCTGAGCCTGTACCGCTGTAATTGCTGTTAAATTAACGACATCCTCGACTGAACAGCCTCGGGATAGGTCATTAATCGGTGCTGCCAGCCCCTGTAAAATAGGTCCAACTGCCTCTGCACCCGCAAGTCTCTGTACAAGCTTATAACCAATATTTCCTGACTGTAAATCAGGAAAAACCAAAACATTTGCCTGACCAGCTATTTCACTTGCTGGAGCTTTTCTTTGCCCAACACTTTCTACTAAAGCTGCATCTGCCTGCATTTCTCCATCTATTTTTAAATGTGGTGCATTCTGATGGGCAATTTTAACTGCCTGTCGTACATTATCTACATTCTCATGCCGGGCACTGCCCATTGTAGAAAAGGAAAGCATGGCAACTTTAGGGTCAAAATCCAATAATCTGTGAGCTGTATCGGCAGTCGTAATTGCAATTTCTGCCAGCTGTTCTGAATTAGGTGCCGGATTTACTGCACAATCAGAAAAGACCATAACACCTTCTTCACCAAAAGATTTATCTTTCAAGACCATAATAATGGCACTGGAAACTGTAGAAATACCTTCTGCAGTCTTAACAATCTGAAAAGCTGGTCTTAAAACATTACCGGTTGCATTAGCAGCCCCGGCAACCATACCATCTGCTTTATTAGTATAAATCATCATTGTACCAAAATAAAGTGGATCTTTGATTGCTTTTTCAGCCTCTTCTTTGCTTATTCCTTTATGTTTTCTTAATTCATAAAATTCATCTCTAAATTCTGCTATGTACTCAGAATTTTCAGGATCAATAATTTCAACCCCATCCAGATCGACTCCATACTCATTTGCGGAGTCTTCAATAGACTTTATACTACCCAAAATTACAATTTCAGCAATTTTTTCAGCTTCAATTTCTGCCGCTGCTTTTACTATTCTCTCATCATCACCTTCGGCAAAAACAATTTTCTTTAAATCAGAAGCTGCTTTTTCTTTAAAGTTTTTAAGTACATCCATCTTATAAATATCCTCCCCCGTGGTTTAAAAATATGTAAGTTGTTCTTTGTCTATTTTTTTGCTATTATATATATAATACTATATTAAACTATTAAATCCTTTTTTATTGAAAGAAGTTCGAAAAGTAAAACTTTTAACTTAAAATACTAATTATTGATTAATTAATAAATTTAACTTTTGAGGTGTTCTTATGAGTGTAACAGCTTTAATTGTAGAATATAACCCTTTTCACAATGGTCACCAGTATCATTTAAATCAAAGTAAAAAAATAACCCAAAATGATGATCTGGTAGTGATTATGAGTGGCAATTTTACTCAACGTGGAGAAGCAGCACTTCTGGATAAATGGGCCAGAACAGAACAGGCTTTAAGTTGTGGTGCGGATCTGGTGCTTGAGTTACCTTTAACTTACAATATCCGCAGTGCCGAATATTTTGCCTATTATTCTCTTTTAAGCTTAGCAAAAAGTAATCTTGTAGACTCCATTGTTTTTGGCAGTGAGGCAGGCGATATTGAAGTCCTTGCTGTTGTAGCTAAAGCTCTAAACAAAGAAAGTTCTGAGTTTAAAAATGAATTACAGCAGCATTTAGCAAATGGTGCTAATTTTCCAACTGCGCGACGTAAAGCTTTGCTAAGCTGCTATCATAATAATTCTGAACTTAGAAATTATAATAAAAACAGAATCGAAAAGATATTAAAAGCACCAAATAATATTCTAGGTATTGAGTATTTAAAAGCAATCTATAAATTAAACTCCGATATAAAAGCCCATACTATCCAGAGAATTGGCACAGATTATCACAGTCAGGAAGTTAATAAAAATTATGCCAGTGCCTCTCTAATCAGGAATCTAATTAACTCCAGGCCCCAAACAGAAGCTCTGAACGCTGCCCGCAAATTAATGCCTGCTGGATCCTGGGGAATTCTAAAAAAAGAGATAGAAAAAGGTAGATTTGTTAAAGAGGATTACAAAACAAAAATTTTAAGTAAAACAGTTGATCAACTTAGACGCTTTAGAGCCCAGGATTTAAAAAAATTTAAAGGTATTCAAAATGGGCTGGAAAATCGCTTTGTGGAAAAAGCTGCTGCTCCATTTAAAGCTGAATTATTTTTAGACTCTCTTAAATCAAAAAATTTAACTGAGAGCCGAATCAAAAGAAAATTACTTCAAATTTATTTTGGGCTGGATGCTGAAAAAATTGATATAGTAGAAAACAATGCTCCCCATTATTTGAGAGTTCTCGGCCTGAAAAAGAATAAAGAATATTTACTTTCCCGATTACAGCAAAAATCTGAGATTGAGATTATTATCAATCCAGCTGCAAAAATAAATAAAATAAATCTGAATGCTCAAGATCCTCTTGAACTTTCTCTGAGTTTTGATCTGCTGGCTTCAGATCTTTATGCTCTACTATATCAAAACTCAGATCACAATAGTGCCCGGAGGGATTTTTATCAAAAGTTTATTAAAATCTAAAGCAAAAGCTAGATATTTATTATGATTGAATCCCCCTCTGCAGTAATTCTATCAAACCATCAATGGACTTAACCTTTAGCAGTTTCAAATCACCAGCATATTTGACGGCTGTGTCATAATTTTCTTCAGGTACAAAAAACAAATCTGCACCAGCTGATTTTGCTGCCATCACCTTAAACTTCACTCCCCCAATTCTACCAATCTCTCCATCAAGACTGATAGTTCCTGTTCCAGCTATTCTTCTTCCTCCGGTAATATCTTTTTTAATTAACTGATTATAGATTTCCATAGCAAAAACACTACCGGCAGAGGGACCGATTATATTTTTAGTATTAAATTTAACCTCCCGGGGAAAATTGTATTTCAAGCCCTGGGACTTAATTAAAACTCCGATGGATGGGTTACCTGGATTACCTTTCAACTCTACTGTTTTTAAACTAAAAGTCAGTTTTTCTCCATCTCTTAAAACAGTTATCTCTACAGTATCACCAATTTCTCTGTTTCGAATGATATTCACAGCATCTGCAGCCATCTCAACTTTTTTGTTGGCTACTGCAGTAATCAGATCCCCTTTTTCTAGTTTATTATAGGCACTTCCATCTTTCATTACTTCTACAACTTTAGCCCCTTCTCCAGAAACTTCAACTTCATATCCTGCCTGTTTAAAAGCAACAGCCTGGGCCTGCAGTTTGCTTTCTTCCATCAGCTGAGCCATCAAATCTATATATTCATTCATATCCATATTTTCCGGCATCTGTTCTGAAAGAGCAGTTAATCCTTTATCTTCAGGCTGAAAAAGTGTAATATAAAAATAGTCCCAGGCTACAGCCCTCCGGCTGCTGACCGCAGTCAGCAAAAACTCACCCTCATTTTTATAACCATCTTCTACCTCAATCATTGGTGATAATTCAGCTGCAATTCCAGGCTGCATAACCTGATAAGGGATTGGAATAAAGTGACTTATTACAAATAGAATAAAAATTATTCCAATTAAACGAGAATATACTTTTTCTAGATTTTTATTTCTCATATTTATCTTCCTTCTATAATTATTTATTAATAGAGTTTATTAGAGATCAATTTTACTAAAGATACAATTTTCCACCGTCGATTAAAAAAAGTCAACACCACTATTATATATTATAAACCCTACTTAATGCAAAATTTTTTAGAGATTTCTTGACATAAATTACAACCTGAGTTATAATCTATATGAAATTGAATATTGAGGAATGATTAGCTTCTGTTAATCATTATAAATACCTCATCTACTGGATGAGGTAGAGGAGCAGAAAAAATTAGTAATTTTAGGGTTAGTTTGAACCCAGACTTAAAGCTAAAATGAAAGGGTTTTCTGCCGAAGTGGAATTTTTAGGGTTCAAAAATTCTGCTGGGACTGTATATAAAATATACAGTACTGTCATAGTAATTTTTACTATGTTGTGCTATCTCATATTAATAGATGAGGCGATTTTTGCTATTTATCCGGCATATCGCCGGATATTTTTTTATGCCTAAATATTTAATTTTATTTTAAAACAAAACTAGGAGGCTTTATTTATGGAAAGTTATGGAATCATTTCTCTGCTGCCACCACTGCTTGCAATTATTTTAGCCTGTTGGAGCAAACAGGTTGTACTTTCATTATTTTTAGGAGTTTTTGCCGGAGCATTAATTACAAATTCTTATAACCCTATTTTTGCTTTTATGCAAACCCTGGACGATTATATTTTAGCTTCACTGGCTGATCCCTGGAATGCCGGAATTATTTTATTTTTACTGGCTATGGGCGGTATGATTGGAATAATTAATAAATCAGGTGGTATAGTTGCAATTGGGGAATATGTTGCAGAAAAAGCGAATTCTGTAGTTAAAACACAATTTGCTGCCTGGGTAATGGGGGTGCTGATCTTTTTTGATGATTATGCCAATACTTTAATTGTTGGTAATACTATGCGCCCAATCACTGATAAAATGAGAATTTCAAGAGAAAAACTGGCTTTTATTGTGGACTTAACTGCAGCGGCAGTTTCGAGTATTGTTCCCATCTCAACCTGGATTGCTTTTGAAGTTGGAGTTATTAGAGATGGTTTTGATTCTTTAGGTTTAGAAATGAGTGCTTATGGAACTTTTGTCCAGACAATACCCTATCGTTTTTACAGTATATTTGCCCTTGCTTTTGCTTTAATCATCATTTTCACTGCCAGAGACTTTGGCCCGATGTTAAAAGCTGAAAAAAGAGCCCGCACAACTGGGGAAACCTTAAGACCCGGATCTACTCCGATGGTTTCTCAAGAGATGGAAGAAATTAAACAGCCCGAAGGGAAAAGCTTTACTTTTACAAATTCATTTTTGCCGATCATTGGTGTGATAATGGTAACCTTAATTGGTCTCTGGTATAATGGAGGAGGCCTGGAAGCAGGTACTTCTATTAGAGATGCTTTTGGTAATGCAGATGCCAGTATTGTTCTGCTCTGGGCAGCAATCACAGGTAGTTTTATTGCAGGAATTCTATCTCTTGCAAAGGGAATCCTTAATGTCAGCGAAACTGTTGACGGCTGGATTGATGGCGCCAAATCAATGTTTATTGCCTGTGTAATTCTTGTTTTAGCCTGGTCCATTGGCAGTATTACTGATGAGTTAGGAACTGCAAATTACTTAGTATCTATTCTGGAAGGAAATATTATCCCAGAAATCGTTCCTGTAATGATTTTTGTTTTTTCCGCTTTTATTGCTTTTACAATCGGAAGCTCCTGGGGAACAGTTTCAATTGTAATGCCCCTTGCCATCCCTCTTGCCAATTCAATTGGAATTCCTATGCTGCCAACAATTGCAGCTGTTTTGACGGCAAGTGTAATGGGAGACCACTGTTCTCCAATTTCGGATACAACAATTATGTCTTCTACTGCTTCTGCTGTAGACCATATGGATCATGTTAACACTCAAATGCCATATGCCTTAACTGTAGGGCTGGTAGCAGCACTATTTGGATTTTTACCTGCAGGATTTGGATTTTCAGCAATTTATATATTACCACTGGGAATAATTGTCCTTTATGCAATTGTTCAGATCTTTGGTAAAAAAGTAGAAAATGTAATTTAAGTTGTTCTTTTAAATACATAAACAAAACTGCAAAAGGCCACCCTGACTAAAGAGGGGGCCTTTTTGCAATTAAACATTTATTTTCATCTGTAAATTATCTTCAATTTCAAATTCCGACATAGGTTGATTAAAATAATAACCCTGAATAAAATCATTGCCAAGTTGATTCAGCTGCTCCATTTCTATTTCTCTTTCTACCCCTTCAGCGATTGTTTTCAAGTTTAAAAGATGAGCAATATTAATAATTGATTCAACAATATTCTTTCCATCATCACTTAAAGTCATATTTCTAATAAATGAAATATCAATTTTAAGATAATCAATAGGAAATTTTTGCAGATAACTAAAAGACGAATAACCAATGCCGAAATCATCAATAGAAATCGCAAAACCTTTTGCCTTCATATCATTCATTACTTTTAAACTATAATTAACATCATCCATAGCACTTGTTTCAGTTATTTCAAACTTAATTAAAGAATGATCAATACCACTCTCAGCAATTATCTGGTAAATATTTTGCAGATGATCAATATCTTCCAGCTGTCTGGCAGATAAATTAATAGAAACAGGAACTACATCATAACCGCTCTCTAACCACTTTTTTATACTGTTAACTACTTTCTGAGAAACTATTAAACCAACTTTCTTTATCAGTTTAGAGTTTTCCAGAACAGGAATGAACTCAGTAGGAGAAATCAAACCTTTTTCGGGATCCTGCCATCTGATTAGAGCTTCCATCCCATAAAGACTTTTATCAGAGCCCCTATAATATGGTTGATAATAGATTATAAATTCATCATTTTTTATTGCCTGATCAAGTTTTGCTTCCATCTTTGTAAACTCTTTTATTTTCTGGTTCATTTCCTGATCAAAAAAAGCATAATCATTTTTTTTGATATTAATTAAAGCAATTTCAGCATTTGATAGTAAATTTTGAGAGCTTATACAGTCATCAGGATAGACCGAAATTCCAATCCTGGCATTAAGCATAAATTGTTCATAATTATAATCAATAGGATCAGTAAAAACACTTAATAAATTTTCTGCTATTTTATAAATTTGATTAGCTAAATCAATTTTATCAACTATTAGAGCAAAATTATCTCCTCCAAGATAGGATAAATAATTATTCTGATCAAGTCTGACACAATTTTGACTGGAAGCAGCTTTTTTATTTATTGAATCAGCAACCAGATTTATTAGTGAACTATTATTTTCGGAATCAGTGTAGATATCATTTAAATACTTAATCCTGTTAATATTAATAACTAAAACTGCTATTTTACTCTCTATATTGACTTCAATTAAATTATCAATCTTATTTCTTATAGATTTACGATTGGGTAATCCAAATAAAACATCATAATTAGAAATATATTCAATTTTTCGCCTTAATTTTTCGTTTTGAGTTATATCTCTACCAACAGATATATAATTTATTATTTCACCATTATGATCTTTTATCGGAGTTATAGTCTGTTCTGAATAAAAATAGTCCCCGTTTTTCTTCTTGTTAATGATTACGTCATTAAAAACCTCACCCGACTTAATTGTCTGCCAGAGATCTTGATAAAACTTAATATTATGTTTGTCAGATTTAAATAAAGATGGATCTTTTCCAATTACCTCATCTTTTTTATATCCAGTTATTTCCTGAACTGTTGTATTTGCATACTCTATAACACCTTCCTGATCAGTAATCACAATCCAGTTATCAGTTTCATTGATAGCCTTTACAAGTTTAATCATTTCCAGTTCTCGTTCTAAATCATTATTTAGATTTTCAGCTATAGAAATAACCTCTTCCATACTTCCATCTTCTTCAATAACTGCATTATTCCAGCTGCAGTTAATTATAGAACCATCACTTTTTAAAGATCTGCTCATAAAATCATGGGGAAGTTTGTCTAACTCCCTATTTTTCCATTTCCGCCAGACATCTCGATCCGCTTTGGCAATAATAGTAGAAATAAAATCTTTGTTTTTAATTTCTTCTTTATCCCAACCAAAAAGTTCTTCTTCCGGCCACAACTCCTGCTTATTATTTTTCCTCATTGCCGAAAGCAGATTAGAAAAAAACTGCTGGTCATTAAAATACCGGGCAAAATCTTTTCTAACCTGGGCTCGAGCTGTGTTACCATCATAGGGACAGGAACTTTTATTAATTATAATTTCTCTTTTTTCTATTTCCTCAATAATTACATTCTCTCTTAAATAAATCAAAGGTCTAATAATTTCTACTCCACTTTCACTTAAATATCTCCTGGGCTGCAGAGCCTTTAACTGACCTGAATAAAAAATGCTCATCAAAAAAGTTTCCACAGCATCATCTAAATGATGGCCAAAGGCCAACTTATTAAAATTATTTTCTTTTAAATAATTAATAATAGCACCTTTCCTGAAATGAGCACATTTTGAACATGGATTTTCAGTTTCAGCTTCAGTTATATATTCAGCAATTCTAGTTTTTATAATTTTTAGATCAATATTTAAGTCTTTACATAGGTTTTTAATTTCTTCAGAAGTTGAATTTTCAAAACCCGGATCCACATGTACTGCCTGAAGCTTAAAGTCTTTTTTAAAATGTTC
>JAXKWB010000052.1:0-15985 GCA_036172385.1 Halanaerobiales bacterium
GTAAATATTTGTTTTTTTAAAATTGAAATGATAAAATAAGATAAGAAATTATTTATTTGAAATTATCTTTATTTACTGCAATAATATTGATATTCAAATTGACAATTATTAAATTGTATGGTTTAATTATTTAAGAAATGAATTTTAAATTAATATAATCTGTTGTCTAATCTCATAAGAGAACGGGGGACCCACTTTTTGGGGCTAATCTATATTTTAGAGGAAGACCTTTACTTCCAGCCCGACAGCTAACTCCGTAGACTTTATTAAAGGACAGACTGCTGTCATTTATGTAATAGCTTAAGCCTTTGACACTACAGTCTATCTGTGGTGTTTTTTTTATAGCAGATGGTCGGGAAATGGTTTATTCTATTACTTCATTAAATTAATGAGTTCAGGGGAGATTATAAATGAACATAACAAAAAGAAGTCTCACACCAGCACAGTATCTGGTCTTAGGCTATTTTGTTGTAATTTTAACAGGTACTATACTACTCATGTTACCTATTGCAACTAAGGACGGTCAAGGTCTTGGTATTATTGATTCTGTGTTTACAGCAACATCTGCCACCTGTGTAACTGGTCTAATAGTTGTTAATACAAAAGAAGCTTTTACAATTTTTGGTTCTACAGTTATAATGCTAATGATTCAAATTGGCGGTCTCGGTATAATGTCGATGTCAACATTATTTGCATTTATAGTTGGTAAAAAAATTAGTTTAAAAGAAAGAATGATTATTCAAAAAGATTTAAATCAATATCAGATTTCAGGTATGGTTAGATTGGTGCAGTATTTGCTAGGTTTTACTTTTGCTATAGAAGGTGTAGGAGCTGCGATATTATTTCTTCGCCTAAGTCAGGATTACACTTTCTGGAGGGCAGTTTATTTATCAATTTTCCATGCGATTTCTGCATTTAATAATGCTGGATTTGACTTATTTGGAAACAACCTTGAAGGTTTTACAGGAGATATTACAATAAATTTTGTTATCATGATTTTGATTATTCTTGGTGGTATTGGTTTTGGTGTTATGCTTGAGATCTATAATCGTGTTAAATTTAAAAATACAACTTTACAGACCAAAATAGTTATTGTAGTTACTGCAGCAATGCTTATTTTTGGTTTTATTGTAATGTTTGCTTTAGAATATAACAATACGATGGAGGGTCTGCCTTTATTAGATAAGGTACTTTCGGCGATGTTTTTATCTGTTACCCCAAGAACAGCTGGTTTTAACACACTTCCTACCGGTGCTCTGAGGCAATCATCATTATTTTTAATCATTATTTTGATGTTTCTTGGTGCATCTCCAGGATCTACAGGTGGGGGAATAAAAACTACTACCTTTGGAGTTATGCTGGTAACACTAAAAAATTTGATTATGGGTAAAAGTGATATGGAAGTATATAATAGAAGAATTGAACGAAATATAGTCTATGAAGCTTTTTCTATTACTTTATTAGCAGCAGGACTGGTAATATTAATGACTTCTTTAATTCTGGTGATTGAGGATTTTGAGTTCATAGATGTATTATTCGAAACTGTTTCTGCCTTTGGAACTGTGGGGCTTTCTACTGGCATAACCGGGAGTTTATCTAAAATAAGCCGTGTATTAATTACAATAACTATGTTTGCTGGTCGTGTCGGCCCTCTTACATTAGCATTAGCTTTTGGTGAGAGAATGCAGAAGGGTGTATATCATTACCCAACAGAAAAAGTTATGGTAGGTTAAAATATAATGGGGGGTTTAATAAATGAAACAATTTGTTGTTATAGGACTTGGACGGTTTGGCTCCAGTGTGGCTGAAACACTTTCTGAAAACAATTATGATGTTCTGGCTATAGATAAAAATGCAGATAGAGTTCAATCTATTGTTAATAAAGTTACTCATGCTGTTGAGGCTGATGCAACAGATGAAGAGGCTTTAAAAACTCTTGGGGTTCGAAATTTTGATGTGGCAGTAGTTAGTATTGGTGATAACATATCTGCAAATATATTATGTACTCTAATATTGAAAGAGCTTAATGTTCCATATGTAATAGTAAAAGCACCAGATACATTATATGGCAAAGTATTAACCAAAGTTGGAGCAGATAGGGTAGTTTATCCTGAAAGAGATATGGGGGTTCGAATAGCTTACAATCTTATTTCTTCAAATGTTTTAGATTATATTGAATTTGCGCCTGAATATGGGGTGGTAGAAATAATAGCAACTGATAAAATGATAGGTAAAACATTAAAAGAACTGCAGTTCAGATCAGAATTTAATGTAAATGTTATGGCTATAAAAAGAGGTGAGGACTTAAATATCTCTCCTGGTGCAAACGATAAAATACTTGAAGGAGATAGACTTGTGCTGATGGGTAAAAATGAAAACCTTGATAATCTTAAAAAGTATGATAATTAATTTATTTTTATTTTGACATAGAGATTTTTAAAAAACATTTAGATTTGACGTTACGGTTAGATAATAAGGAGGTATTTAGATGTTAACAAAGAAAAAAGTGTTATTAGCTGTGTTGGCAATCTTAGTTTTAGGCCTTATCCTGACTGGCTGTACAGCAGAAGAAGCAGTTGAAGAGGTAGAAGAAGATGTAGTTTCATCTCCTTCAGTTGTAACTGATGAGGAATCATTAATTAATGCAATGAGTGCTGATGGAAGCTGGATTATAGTAATACAGCAAGATCTATCAACAGATGAAGAGCTTGTATTAGAAGGTGAATTTACAGAAGATGGTGAAGCTGACCGTAAGCTAGCTCTTTATGAGCAGGACGAAGACCGCAATGTTACTGCAAGATATACTCTGGAAGGACCAAGTATTACTGTGCAAAGTCCAAATACACGTTTTCAAAGTGGTACTTTTGTAGGAGATGTATATGTTAAAGCTCCTAATTTCCGTTTGATTGATTTCACAATTGATGGTAATGTATATTTTGAAAATGAGGAAGCAAAAGAAACATTTACTATGGAAGAAGGTTCAAAAATAACGGGAAACTTAGAATAAAGAGTTAAATAAAAAAATTAATTTAAATAGGTGAAGTTTTTCCTAAATTGCTCGTTATTTGAGATGATGGACCTCGTTTATTATTTGCATTATTTAATTAATGTCTAATAATAAACGGGGGTTTTTTGATGTTCAGGTAATCCAGCCTCATCTATATTTTGTGTTAGATTCATTTTTTGAAATTAAAATATAAGTGATACAGTTAACTAAAAAACTCTCCTCCAAGATACCTCTGCCCTGTATCTGCCGCGATTGCCAGCACTTTTTTTTCAGGTCCTAAATCTTCGGCCACCTGAAGTGCAGTCCAGACTGCTGCCCCAGAAGAAGGTCCAAGCAGCAGTCCTTCTTCAGCAGCCAGTTTTTTGGTGAGTTCTATAACTTCCTGATCAGAAATATGATAAATTTTATCATAGATATTAGTGTCTAACGTTCTGGGTATAAATCCAGGCCCGGTGCCGGGAATTTTGTGTGGACCGGGATTCCCACCTGAAAGTACAGGCGAATTTTCTGATTCTACGGTATAAATTTTTAACTCAGGCAGTTCTTTTTTTAATTTCTGCCCAGTGCCTGAAATGGTCCCTCCTGTACCTGCTGAAGCAACAAAAGCGTCAAGCTGATAATTCATCTGATCTAAAATTTCTAAAGCGGTTGTTTTCCGGTGAACAGCAGGGTTAGCAGGGTTTTCAAACTGGTTGGGAATAAAGGAATTATCAATCCTGCTTTTTATTTGATGAGCCTTATCAATTGCACCCTGCATTAATTTTTGAGCAGGTGTAAGTACTACCTCTGCACCATAAGCCTTTAAAATATTAATTCTTTCCTGAGAAGCACTGTCAGGCATAATTATAATGCAGTTATAATCTCTGGCTGCAGCAATCATTGCAAGTCCAATTCCTGTATTTCCACTTGTTGGTTCTATTATAGTACCACCTGCTTTAACTTCACCATTTTTTTCTGCTTCTTTGATCATATTTAAAGCCGGTCGATCTTTAACACTACCACTTGGATTAAAATATTCCAGTTTTATATAAATCTCTGCGTTATTTTTATTATTTAAATTTTGCAATTTAACAACTGGAGTTTCACCAATTAGTTCTGTTATATTATTTACTACTCTCATTTAATAAACCCCCTTAGATCTGAACCACCTTTGATAAATCCTAATTCTGCAGAAAGATCAGCAAGTTTCTGCACTACATCACCATCAAGCTCAGAGGTAATATTGGTCCTCTGCATTGAACGTTCAATTATATTTAAAGATAATTCCTGTCTGGTAATCTTTTTGATTTCCTTTTGAATAATTTTGCTGCTCTGTTCTGGATTATTATTTATATAATCTACTGATTGCTGATGGGCCTTAAGAAAATTATCGATTAATTCCGGATTATTGTCAATAAATTGATTGCTGGAAACAACTAAGGTCGCTGGTAGTTTACCATCCCAGGGCATCTGATCCCAGTTAACTACTACCTTAGAATCAAGATCTGATTCCATCCTTGCTGCCCATGGTTCTGATACAACTGCTGCATCAAGCTGTCCGGTTGCAAAAAGTCCGACCATTGTTGCAGGTTTTTGTGCCCGGTGATCAATATTTCCACCACGTCGGTTAGTATCTAAGTTATAATCTTTAATTAGCTGTCTAAATAAAAGATCATGAGTACAGCCCAGAGCAGGAGTTGCTATAATTTTGTTTTCCAAATCTGTTACAGAGTTGTATTTAAAATCTTTACGAGTAACAAGTACTGTTCCACCTGTGCTTGCACTGGCCAGAGCTTTTACATCTGCCCCCTGCAGAAAGCGGTTAATTGCCGGCCCAGGACCGACATAACCGAGATCGATCTGTCCTGTAGCCAGAGCATCCATAAAAAGAGATCCATTGGGGAAAATTTTTGTTTTAATTTTAATTCCATTTAATTGATCAACAAATATTCCTTCACTTACTCCAACAATAGCCGGCGCATGAGTGATATTGGGAAAATAACCAAGTGTAATTTCTTCCAGAGCTGAAACTTCTGCCCCTGTTCCTAATACTGTAAAAATAAGAAGAGCCAGAATTGTTATACTGATAAATTTTCTTTTTGAATTAATATTTTTCATTTTTAAATTCTCCTTTATATTTTAGATAATTGAGGTTTATAAATTTAATTCAATTTCGTTCCATATTATATTATTCAGTATTTAATCCCCATCGTTTGAGAACTACTGATTCTGCCTTTTTAAATAGAAAATTATCTGTTAGATAACCAATAGATCCTATAAGTAAGATAACTGTAATCACCAGACTCATGTTTCCCATATCTCTTCCCCACATTAAAATTTGACCAAGTCCATCACCACTGCCTATTAATTCACCAGCCATTAAAGCACGCCAGGAAAATGCCCAGGATAAACGCATACCGGTTATAAGGTGGGGAACAGCTGCCGGTAAAATAACTTTCCAGAAGAGCTGAACCTTATTTGCCCCCAGAGTTTTGGCAGCTTTAATCAAAACCGGGCGAACATTTTTAATCCCGGTACTGGAATTAATCACCATATTCCAGGTTCCACCAAGAACTACCACAAAAATAATAGCTTTTTCTCCCATTGAAAACCAAAGCAGAGCCAGAGGAAGCCAGACAACACTGGGTACACTCTGCAGAGCCAGAATAAATGGTCCAATAGTATCTTCAACTATTTGAAAGCCTGCAATAAAGATACCAAGTGATGTTCCAAAAAGGAGAGAAATACTGTAACCAATCAGCAGTCTTCTAAAACTGACTGTGATGGCAGAAGTAAAACTCCCATCTTTAAACCCTCCAATTAAAGTTGTTGTTACCATTTTTGGAGAGGGAAATAGAAATTCAGGCCAGATATTTAGTTTAAATAAGAACTGCCAGACTGCAAGAATAAAAAGAATAAAGATCATTTTAGGCAGCCATTTTCTTGTATTAGGTAGCAATTTTTTCATATTTTTGTTCACCCTGTTTTTTTGATTTCTTTTTCTAATAATTTTAAAATTTTATTTTCTATTCTGATTAGAGAAGGATTTTTTCTATTTCTTGGTTGAGGATTATCAATTTTAAATTCCGCAATTATTCTGCCGGGACTGCTGCCAAAAACTATAATTCTATCAGAGAGCTTAACTGCTTCTCTAATGTTGTGAGTTACAAAAATAATTGTTTTTTTTGTTTTCTGCCAGAGTTCGATTAGCTGACTCTGCAGCATTAGTCTTGTCTGCTCATCAAGAGCTCCAAAAGGTTCATCCATCAGCAGAATTTCTGGATCTAAAACCAGAGATCTTGCAATTGCAGCTCTCTGCTTCATTCCACCAGAAAGCTGATGAGGATAAGAGTCTTTAAAATTATCAAGATGAACTGCTTTTAACTGATTTAAAGCTTTTTGATATGCTTTATCTCTGTCTATTTTCTTGATCTTTAAACCAAAGAGTACATTTTCTATAACTGTAAGCCAGGGGAAAAGAGCTGCTTCCTGAAAAACCATTACTCGATCATTTCCAGGCTTATCTATCATTTTATTTTTAAGCATTACCTGACCGGAAGAAGCTGGTATTAGTCCTGCCAGAATATTCAATAGAGTTGATTTCCCACAGCCGGAAGGTCCAATAAAGGTTACAAATTCTTTTTCTTTTATTTTTAAATTAATATTATTCAATACTTTTAATAGACTGTCATCTTCCTGTTTAAAATTTTTGTTTAACCCTTTAATATTAAGTAAATTCATTTTACCACTCCTAATCTACGGTAAGCCTATAGGAATTAACATATATTATGTTTAAATTATATACAGAAGCTGAGGAATTGTCAAGTTAAATTTGATTTTAATTTATGTCTGTAGTAGAATTTTAGTAAATAGTTATTAATTGAGCGATTATTATTTATATGGGGTGTTAATAAAAAATGGAAATTTCAACTCAAGGAAGATATGGAGTTAGAGCTTTAATAGACCTGGCAGTTAATTCTGATTCTACAGCTGTTCCTTTACGTGAAATATCAGAAAGACAGAATATATCTGAACGATATTTAGAACAGATTTTTGCAGAATTAAAAAAGGCTGGTTTAATTAAAAGTATCAGGGGAGCCCATGGAGGATATTTATTAAATCACCCTCCAGAAGAAATATCTCTGGCCGATATCTTAAGAGTTTTAGAGGGCAAAATTGCTCCAGAATTACAAATTGAATCTGAGCAGAGTGAAGAAGCAATTTTCAAGACTGCTGCTCAGGAAATCTGGCTGAAGCTGGAAGATAGAATTAAGAAATTAATGGAATCGATTACTCTTTCTGATTTAAGACAGAGGACAGAAGAAATTAGAGAAGAAAAAAGTGAGGGTTATATGTATTATATTTAATTTGACTCAGATAATTATGATTGTTATTTTATGATTATATTACAGAGTCAAAATTAAATGGGAGGTATTAAAATGGACCATCAAAAAATGTTAGAAGACTTTAAAAAGCGATTTAAAATATCTTTAGTGATTACAGTCCCAATTTTAGTGCTTTCACCCATGATTCAGAGCTTTTTTGGTTACAGTCTTGAATTTTCAGGCAGCCAATATCTTTTATTTTTGCTTTCTACAGTAATTTTCTTTTATGGTGGCTGGCCCTTTTTATCAGGTTTAAAAGATGAGCTGAGTGATAAAAATCCGGGTATGATGACTTTAATTGCTCTGGCGATTTCTGTCGCATATTTTTACAGCTCAGCCGTAGTCTTTGGGTTAGAAGGTAGATTTTTCTTCTGGGAGCTGGCTACATTAATTGTTATTATGTTATTAGGTCACTGGATTGAAATGCGTTCTGTGATGGGAGCATCTCAGGCTTTAGAAGAACTTGCTAAACTAATGCCGGATACTGCACATAAAATTGTAGATGGAGAAATTGAAGAAATTAAAATAAAAGAGTTAAAAAAGGGAGATCAAGTATTAGTTAAGCCAGGAGAAAAAATACCTGCAGATGGTGTTATTTTCGAAGGAAGTTCTTATATAGATGAATCAATGTTAACTGGAGAATCTGAGCCTGTTGAAAGAGCTGAAGAAGATGAAGTTATTGGTGGTTCAGTAAATGGTGACAGTTCAATTAAAATTAAAATTGAAAAAGCAGGAGATGAGAGCTACTTATCTCAGGTAATAGAAATGGTTAAGGAATCACAAGCTGCAAAGTCTAAAACTCAAAATTTTGCAGATAGAGCAGCTTTTTGGCTGACAATAATTGCTATAACTGCAGGGACAATTACCATGTTTAGCTGGTATTTCATAACAGGAGATCTAGCTTTTTCTATAGAGCGTATGGCAACAGTAATGGTTATTACCTGTCCTCATGCTTTAGGTCTTGCGATTCCCTTGGTTGTAGCTGTTTCTACAACCCTTTCAGCTAAAAATGGACTGTTAATCCGTAATCGTACAGCTTTTGAGAATGCCCGTAAAATAGATACTGTTCTTTTTGACAAAACAGGTACCCTGACTAAAGGAGAGTTTGGAGTAGAAGCAGTAGAAAGTTTTGTGGAAAAATACAGTGATAATAATATTTTGCAAAAAGCTGCTACTTTAGAACAGGAATCAGAACATCCTATTGCAAATGGAATAGTAAAAAAAGCAGAGACAGATGAAATTGAACTGCTTAAAGTAGATGAGTTTGAGATAATCAAGGGTAAAGGAGTAATAGGACAAATTGATGGAATAGACTTTAAAGCTGTTTCGCCTGGTTATCTAGAAGAAAATGAAATTGAAGTACCTCAGGACTCTTTAAAAGAAGGTCCATTTACTGAGGTTTTTATACTAGAATCTGGAAATTTAATTGGAATGATCAGGTTAGCTGACCAGATTAGAGAAAGTTCTTATCAGGCAGTCCAAAAACTTAAAGATAAAGGGATTAAGGTTAAGATGCTGACAGGAGATAATCAGAAAACTGCAGAATATGTAAGTAATGAACTTGGTTTAACTGATTTCTTTGCAGAAATACTACCTGATCAGAAACAGAAGAAAGTAGAAGAACTGCAGGCTGAAGGTGACTTTGTAGCGATGACCGGAGATGGTGTTAATGATGCACCAGCACTTGCAAAAGCTGATATCGGAATTGCAATTGGTTCCGGTACGGATGTTGCAGCCGAAACAGCAGATATTATACTTGTTGAAAGTGATCCACTTGATGTGTTAAAATTAATAGATTTTGGCAGTTTAACATTTAAAAAGATGCTGCAGAATCTTTTCTGGGCAACAGGTTATAATGCTTTTGCAATTCCACTTGCTGCTGGTGTTTTGGCCGGATATGGTATTATGATCTCACCAGCTGTAGGAGCTGTTCTAATGTCAATGAGTACTGTTATAGTAGCAATTAATGCAAAACTGTTAAAGTTTTAAATTTGATCTAATTATAAATGTAAATTTATAAGTTGTT
This sequence comes from Halanaerobiales bacterium, assembly GCA_036172385.1. GTDB lineage: Bacteria > Bacillota > Halanaerobiia > Halanaerobiales > Halanaerobiaceae > Halanaerobium. The sequence continues at coordinate 9,398 of JAXKWB010000052.1, forward strand.
TTCATACGAAGTTAATAAAAAATTAAATATTTTTTGATTATAACCTCAGCTAACTTCAGAATTAAATTTTTTTGAAGTTGGTTGAGGTCTTTTTTTTGTAAAAAAATGATTTATATCATAGCTGACTTCCTGAAAAATAGTTATACTTGTTTTACAAAGTAATCAGGGAGGTTGTTTGAAATGAAAAGGAAATTAAAAATAGTTATAATATCAGGTGTCTTAATTGCAGCAGCCTGGTTAAGTAATTTATTAAATTTTGATCCACTAATTTTTAATACAGCGATGGTAGCAGCAGCGATTATTGCTGGTTATCAGGTGGCAATCAGTGCCTATAATATTTTAAAGATGAAGGTGATCAGTATTAATTTGCTGGTAACAATAGCTGCAGTAGGGGCAGTAATTATTGGAGAATACTGGGAGGCGGCAGCAGTGACATTTTTGTTTGCTTTTGGATCCTATTTAGAAAGCAGAACAGTAGGAAAGGCCAGAGATGCAATAAGAGATTTAATGGATCTGGCTCCCAATCTGGCTACAGTTATTAGAGATGAAGAAGAAAAGGAAATAGCTGCAGAAGATGTAGAAATTGAGGAGAAAGTAATTGTACGACCGGGAGAAAAAATACCGGTTGATGGTTCTGTAATCAAAGGAAAAAGTGAGGTCAACCAGGCAGCTATTACTGGAGAATCAATACCGGTCCGTAAAAAAGCAGGGGATGAAGTCTTCAGTGGAACTATAAACAAAAATGGCTATCTGGAAATTAAAACTGAAAAGGTTGGAGATGATACCACTTTTGGTAAAATAATAGAGCTGGTAGAAGAGGCCCAGGAAAAAAAAGCTCCCACCCAAAAACTGATGGAGCGTTTTTCTAAATATTATACACCCGGAATTATTCTGCTTTCACTTATTTCTTACTTTATCAGCGGTAGTGTAAGACTTTCTCTAACCCTGCTTGTTATTGGCTGTCCGGGAGCTCTGGTTATCTCAACTCCAATTTCTATTGTAGCAGGTATTGGTAATGGGGCTAAAAATGGAATCTTGATCAAGGGAGGTGAATATTTAGAAAAATCAGGCGAAATAGATATGGTTGCCTTTGATAAAACTGGAACTTTAAGTAAAGGAGAAGCAGAAGTTGATCAGATAATAACTTATAATAAAAATGAAGCCGAAGTTTTAAGGCTGGCGGCAATCGCTGAATTTAATTCTGAACATCATCTGGCCCGGGCCATCAAAAAGAAAGCAGAAAAGACATCGGAAACTGAATTCAATTCTCCGGTTAGTTTTGAAACTCATACCGGAAAAGGAATAACTGCTCAAATTGATGATAAAAAAATTATGATCGGAAACAGCAGACTATTGAATGAGCAGGGAATTGAAATCAGCAAGAAAATTGAAGAGCAAAAATATCAGCTGGAAGAAGAGGGGAAAACAGTTGTTATTGTGTCAGAAAATGATCAAATTATTGCCTTGATTTCCATTGCGGATAGACCAAGAGAAAATGCCTATCAGATTGTAGAAAAATTAAAGAATGTTGGAATCAAAAAAGTAGTGATGTTAACTGGAGACAATGAGCGAATAGCAGAATCAGTTGCCAGCGAGTTAAATCTTGATGGCTACAAAGCCGAATTACTGCCCGAAGATAAGGTGAAGGCAGTAGAAGAATATCAAAAGGAAGGTTATAAAGTGGCCATGGTCGGAGATGGAATAAATGATACTCCTTCCCTGGTAACAGCCGATATTGGAATCGCAATGGGAGCAGCCGGTACAGATGCTGCAATTGATACAGCAGACATTACTCTGATGGCAGATAACTTGAATAAATTACCCTATGCAATAGGACTCAGCAAAGCAGCCAATAGAAATATTAAACAAAATGTTATTTTTGCAGTTTTAGTTGTTTTCGCACTGCTGGCAGGAGTTTTAGGTCAGAAAATTTTTCTGGCATCCGGAATGCTGGTTCACGAGTTGAGTGTTTTAATAGTAATCTTTAATGCCATGCGCTTGTTAAAATATGATGTGGAATAATAATTAAAAATTTACTATTCAGCCAATATGACCTTTTTGTGTTTGAACCAGAATTTAAATAATAGAATTTGGAGGTAGAAAAAAATGAAAAAAGTTAAACTTTATTTAGAAGAATTGAACTGTCCAGATTGTGCAAATAAGATAGAACAGGTTTTAAATAAAACAGAAGGAGTAACTAATGCTGATGTTCATTATACAACCAGTAAAGCCAATGTGGAATATGATCCAGATAAAATAGATATCTCTGGATTGAAAAAAGCAGTCGGAAAAACAGGATATAAAGTAGAAAAGACTAAATAATTAATAAAGGGCATCTGCTTTTCTTGCAAAAATTTAATCAACGAACAGTCATATAAATGGAGAAAACAGATGCCTTAAATTTACAATAAAAGGGTGATATTATGGAAAGCTGTAGTCATGAGGCCTGTGTGAGAAAGGTACCAATCTTTTATGATCTGGATAATGGGAAAATCAATAAATTGAATAGTTTGGTCAAACAGAGAGAATTCAAAAATGGCGAATTAATCTATCTGGAGGGAGAAGTTGGTGAGAATATATATATTATTGAATCAGGTCTGGTTAAATTATATAGAAGCAGTGAAGATGGAAATAAATATATATTAAGATTATTAAAAGAAGGAGATTTTTTTGGAGAACTGGTATTGTTTAAAGAAGAGCAGTTGAGCAGCAGTGCTGAAGCAGTGGGTGACTGCACAATCTGTATGCTTCCTAAAAATGAACTGGAAAAATTAATTAAATCATCATCAGAACTTTCATATAAACTTTTATCAGCGATTACCAGCCGCTTAAATAAAACAGAAAATAAATTACAGTCTCTGGCTCTGGAGGATGCAAAAGAAAAAACAATGCGTTTACTGCTGGAACTTGCAAAAGAAAGTGGAATAAAAAAGGAAAGCGGGATTTTAATAAATTTACCATTGAGTCGGGATGGTCTGGCAAATTTAATTGGAACAACTCAGGAAACACTGAGCCGTAAGTTATCAGAATTGCAGCAGGAAGGTATTATTTCAATACAGGGGCAGAAGAAAATTTTAATTAAAAATGATTAACCATCAATAAATATTTTAGATATTATTAAGGTGCTTTCTCAATGCAGAGAAAAGCACCTTTTTCTTGACAGCATTAATCCTGAGTGTTATACTATGTTTAAAGATACCGTATAGGGGTATATTGTTCAAAATAAAGGGGTTTTTGTTATGAGTAAAAATAATAAAATTAAAAAGCGTTATAATCGAATTGCGCCGGTCTATGATTCTTTAGAACTGCTCATGGAAAGAGGAAAGATGGGAGACTGGCGCCAGAATCTCTGGCAGAAGGTCGAAAATAAAATTGATAAAGATGGAATGAGACTTCTGGAAGCTGGAGTCGGAAGCGGCAAGAATATTGAATACTATCCGGATAATCTTGAAATATATGCCATAGATTTTAGTCTTAAAATGCTTAAACAGGCAGAGAAAAAGGCAAAAAAATATAATAAAGAGGTAAAACTACTGGAAATGGATATTCAAAATCTAGATTTTGAAAACAATTATTTTGATTTGATTGTGACCAGCTGTGTTTTTTGCTCGGTTCCTGATCCGGTCAAAGGTTTAAAAGAATTAAGAAGAGTGCTCAAAGAAGACGGCAGGATAATAATGCTGGAGCACATGCGCAGTCAGAATGAATTTGTTGGTAAGATAATGGACTGGTTCAACTGGGTCAGCCTCTACACCTGGGGAGCGAATATTAATCGTAAAACAGTGGAGAATATAGAAGAAGCAGGGCTGGTGCTGGTTGAGGTTAATGATCTGATGTCCGATATTGTTAAAGAAATTGAGCTTAAAAAGTAATTTAATCTTGACAGAAACACTAAGCAATGTTATTATAACTTATACCCCCTACATGTATAAAGCATAAAGGAGATGTTAAAAAAATGAAAAAGACAATTATTATAGAAGGTATGTCCTGTGAACACTGTGAAATGCACACTAAAAAAGAATTAGAAAAAATTGAGGGTGTTATTTCTGCAGTTGCTGATGCTGATCAGGGTCAGGCTGTAGTAGAAATGGAAAAAGAAATAGCAGAATCTAATTTAAAAGCCGCTGTTGAAGAAGCTGGCTACAAATATATCAAAACAGTATAAATTTAAAAAATTTTTAATTTAAATATACATGGTAGGGGTATATATTTAAAACAGGAGGTAGACTCCATTGGAAGAATTAGCTACTGTAGTTAAAGGAAAAAAGAATAAGGCAGAGGTTAAAATAATCAGAATTCTGCCTGCAGTAAGTGTGATAAAAGCTGTAGTCTGGCCGGTGACAGTCATGATCAGGATGAGATTGTTTTAGAAGTTTAAATGTAGAATAAATTGTACTCTTAGAATCAATAGTATATACTTTGAGGAGGATATAAGATGGCTCAAGATAAAAACAAAAAAGGCTGGTTGCAGAAATTTGTTGACAAACTGGCTTCGGCCAATGAGAAGCAGTATGGAGATGATGTTCCGGACTGCTGTGGAGATGGAAAAACAAAAAAAGAAAATGGGAAATAAGACCGGTACTATTAATAAAATCAATAGTATTTTAAATAATATATATTTATAATTTTTATGGAGGTGCAGGATAATGGCAGATAAGAAAATAACTTTAAAAATACAGGATATGAGCTGTGCCAGCTGTGCTCAAACAGTAGAAAAAGCATTAAACAAAACTGAAGGTGTAAGTGAGGCACAGGTCAATTTTGCAGCTGAAAAAGCATATGTTACTTTTGACCCGCAGCAGAGCAGCAGAGATAAGTTGATTGAAGTTGTTGAAAACAGCGGTTATGGTGTTAAAGAAGAAAAAGCAAAGACTTCTTTTAAGGTAGGTGGCATGACCTGTGCCAGCTGTTCTTCAGCAGTAGAGAAGGCTTTAAATAAAAGTGAAGGTGTTTATCAGGCAAATGTTAATATTGCAACTGAAAAAGGTAGTGTAGAATATAACCCGGAAGTTTTAAGCAAAAATGACTTTCGAGAAATTGTTAAGAATTCTGGTTATGAACTGCTCAGTTTTGAAGATGAAGAAACAGACAAAAGTAGTGAGAATGCTGAGAATGAAATCAGTGATGATATGAAAAAAGTTAAAGAAGCAAAGAAGAAAATGTGGGGTACCTGGGCTTTTACAATTCCAATTATGCTCTGGATGATTCCGGAGATGTTCTTTGGTATAGCCTGGCCCAATATGCAGATCTTTAATCTGGGAATGATTGTCCTGGCGATTCCCCCACTTTTTATCTTTGGACGCAAAACATTTATTACTGCCTATAGAGCAGTCAGCCACGGCAGTGCAAATATGGATGTATTGATAGCAATGGGTACTGGTGCAGCCTTTATAACCGGACCGGCAGTTTTCTTTACTCCGATTGCAAATTATGCTGGAGTTTCAGCAATGATTATGGCTTTTCATTTAACCGGACGATATATTGAAGAAACTGCAAAAGGTAGGGCCTCTCAGGCGATCCGAAAGCTGTTGGAACTGGGAGCTAAAACTGCAACAATTATTGAGGATGGAAATGAAAAAGAAGTTGCAATTGAAGATGTCCAGCCTGGAGATATTATGCTGATTAAACCAGGAGAAAAGATACCTACTGATGGAGAAATTGTAGAAGGAGAGACCACAGTTGATGAGTCAATGGCAACTGGAGAATCAATGCCTGCTAAGAGAACTGAGGGAGATGAAGTAATTGGTGCTACAGTTAATCAGAATGGACTGATTAAGGTTAAGGCCACCAAAGTTGGTAAGGATACCTTCCTGTCTCAGGTAGTAAAAATGGTAGAGGAAGCTCAGGGAACCAAAGTTCCGATTCAGGAATTTGCTGATAAAATAACAGGAATCTTTGTCCCCACTGTTTTAGTTATAGCAGCCTCGACCTTTGTCTTATGGCTGATCTTTCCTGATGCATTAAGAGAAGTTGGTTTCTGGGCACAATCTTTTCTGCCCTGGGTTGATCCAACACTGGGAACATTTACTCTGGCAATTTTTGCAACAATCGCTGTTTTAGTAATCGCCTGTCCCTGTGCTTTGGGACTGGCAACTCCAACTGCTCTAATGGTTGGAAGTGGTATTGGAGCTGAAAATGGAGTTCTAATCCGTAAAGGTGAGGCAATCCAGACTATGAAAGATGTACACACAATTGTTTTTGATAAAACCGGAACCATTACCAAGGGTAAACCCGAGGTAACAGATGTAACTGCAGCTTCAGACAGTAGTGAAGAGGAATTACTGCAGCTGGCTGCAAGTGTAGAAGCAGGTTCTGAACATCCTCTGGGAGAGGCAATAGTTCTAGGAGCTAAGGAGAGAGAAATTGAAGTAAAAAAAATTAACAATTTCAATTCTGTAACCGGTAAAGGGGTTAAAGCAGAAGTTGAAGGTAAAGAAGTACTTGTTGGAAGCAGAAAATTAATGGAATCAGCTGGAATAGATACCTCTGATTTTGAAGATGAATTACAGAGGCTGGAAAATGAAGCTAAAACCGCAATGCTGGCTGCAGCTGATGGTAAAATGCTGGGAATAGTTGCTGTAGCAGATG
>JAXKWB010000053.1:0-5755 GCA_036172385.1 Halanaerobiales bacterium
GAGAGTAACTAAAATAAATGGGGTATTGAAAATGGCTGTTACACTAAAAGATATTGCAGAAAAAGTTGGAGTAACTGAATCAACAGTTTCTAGAGTTTTAAATGGTATTCCTAGGGCAAGCAAAGAAACCAGAAAAGAAATCTTTCAGGTTGCAGCAGATTTAGGTTATAAACCTAACCAAATTGCCCGCAGCCTGGTGACTAAGAAAACACATACAATTGGTTTGATTATCAGTGATCTTGCCAACACTTATTTTGCCAGGGTTGCCAGCGGAATTGAAAATATAGCCAGCAAATATGATTACAGCCTGATTATTTCCACTACCGGAGGTCAGGAAAAAGAAGAGTTAAAATATATCAATTTGCTCAAAGAAAAGCAGGTAGACGGCCTCCTTTTTGCCAGCGGCAGGATGCCGGAAAGCTGCAGGCAATTATTAAGAGAGACCGAAATACCGACAGTTGTTGTAGCCAGAGAGGTAGAGGAAGATCTGCCATCTGTTCACATTAATAATGTTAAGGAATCTTATCAAGCCGTAAAACACCTGATTAATAATGGTCATCAAAAAATCGCCATGATAAGTGGTAATGCAAATGACAAAGAGTCAGGACTTTACAGAATTCAGGGCTACAGACAGGCTCTGAGAGATAACAATTTAAAGATAAGAGAAGAACTAATTGTTGAAGGAGATTTTAAGCTTCAGAGTGGTATCAGAGCAATGAAAGAAATATTAAAAAGAGACAGTTCGATCACAGCTGTTTTTGCTGCCAGTGATGAAATGGGAGTGGGTGCCATTAAGGCAATTAAAAAGGCAGGACTCAGAGTACCGGCTGATATTTCTGTGATCGGTTTTGATAATAATATAATTTCTTTAGCCAGTGATCCCGAGTTAACTACAATTTCTCAACCGGAAGCAGAATTAGGCTGGCGGTCAATGGAAATGTTATATAAAGTAATCAAAGGAGAAGAGTTAGAGGACAATAAAATATATTTACCCTGTGAATTGAAAAAGAGAGGTTCTGTCAAAAAACTTTAATTTAAAGATGATTTGGGCTGTTTAAATTATTTAAAGCAGCTTGAAATTATAAATGAAAAGCTAAAGGCAGTTTTTTAGCATTTTAGTCAAACGATTGACCAACAAATTTCGCTATTAATTTTGGAGGTGATAAAAGATTATAAAAATTGAAGGGATAAAAGGGGATAGTGTCTAAATTAAATTTTAAAAATTATTAGGAGGGCTAAAATTGAGAAAAAACAAAATTTTAACACTAATCTTATTAACTGTTCTGATGCTGGTTTTAACCACTGGTGTTTTTGCAAAGACAACAGTTGAGTACTGGACAACTCAGACTGAAGAAAATCGAGTTGAGGTAATCAATTCATTAATTAAAGAATTTGAAACCAGTCATCCTGCTTTTGAGATTGAATTAGTTACTGTGCAGGAAAATGATATTCCTACGAAATTGGTAGCTGGAATGGCTGCGGGACGTTTACCCGAAATTGTAGAAATGGGTTCTGAGGTTATTATGAAAATGGGCGCTGAAGGAATGGTTGCCAGTGATGAGGTAAGTACAGTAATTAATAAAATTGGCAAAGATGACTTCTTTATGGGAAGTTTAACAATGCTTTCCCGCCCGGGAGAGGGTTATTTTGGAGTGCCTTTTCACGGCTGGGTTCAGGGAATCTGGTATCGGCAGGATTTATTTGAAGAAAAAGGCCTAGAATCACCAACAACCTGGGAAAATATAATTAAAGCAGCAGAAGCATTTTACAATCCTGATCAGCAGCGGTATGGAATTGTAATTGGAACAGACAAAGATGCTTATGCCCGACAGACTTTCACTCAATATGCACTTTCGAATAATGCCAGAATTTTTGATGAAAACGGAAATATAGTCTTTAATTCTCCAGAAATGGTAGAAACACTTGCCTACTACAGCAGACTGGCCGAATTTACTCCACCTGGACCAGATGGCTGGAGAGATGCCAGAGATCTTTATTTAGCTGGTAGAGTACCAATGATGATGTATTCAACTTATATTATGGATGATATTGGTCTGGAGGCAACTGGTTATAAAGGTGAAAAGGGAAGTATTATTCCCAACCTGGTTGATAAAACAGCATTTGCTAACAAAATGCATAAAACAAGAGATGCGATTTTTGGTCAAATTAATGGTCTAACCTTTATTAAAGGTAATGAAGAGACTCAAATGGCCGGAGCTAAAATGTTTGCTGAATTTCTGTTAACTGGTGATAATTATATTAAATTCCTGCATATGGCACCTGGAGGAATGAACCCTGTCAGAGCATCAATAGCTTCTGATCCACAGTATCAGAATAATAAAGTTCTGGAAGTCTGGGGAGAAAAGGCAGGAGAAATCGCAGCTGGACTTAATAGTATTGGTAAATTTGGTTATGTAGGAGGAAAAGTATTCCCTAAAATCGGGGATATAACAAGTCAGTTTATTGTAGGACAAACAATAATGAAAATGACCGAAAGCGGCTGGACTGCAGAAGAAGCAGCCGAATGGGGACAGAAGGAAATGGAAGATGCAGTAGAGTAATTTAAGAAAATAAATAGATTTAAATCCCGTCAGATATATTTCTGGCGGGATTTACTTCAATATTGACAGCAGACACAATTTAAAGGAGGAGAAAAATGCAGATTAAAACTGATAGAGATGCCCGCCTGGGATACTGGCTGATTCTACCAACTGTAATCGCAGTAAGTGGCCTTATCTTTTATCCAATAGTTTATAATCTCTGGCTGAGTTTGCAGGAAGTTAATATGAACCCGGTCCAGCCGAATACCTTTGTTGGACTTAAACATTTTACTGATGTTTTAACTGATACTGATTTCTGGAGATCATTTAAAACTTCACTTATTTTTACTTCTACAACTGTGGTTGGAACCACCCTACTTGGACTGGGAACAGCATTATTATTGAACCGAGATTTCCCCGGGCGTTCAGTAATTAGAGGTGTTATTTTGTTACCTTATGTGACCCCGGTGATCTCAGCTGTATTTGGCTGGAAATATCTTTTTGATCCGGTTTTTGGAATGGCCAATTATTTTCTGGTAGATATTTTACATTTGCTGCCCCAGCATATTAATTGGATAGAGTCTCCAGCTTATGCAATTTATGCGGTTATTATATTCAATATATGGAAAAACTTCCCTTTCGCTTTTTTAATGATCCTGGCAGAACTGCAGTCAATTTCCGCCAATTTATATGAAGCAGCAGAAGTTGATGGTGCTTCTATCTGGCAGCAGTTTAGATATATTACCCTGCCAGAATTGAAATTCGTAATTGGAGCCCTGGTAATTTTAAGAACAATCTGGAATTTTTATAAGTTTTCCGAAGTTTACTTACTTTCATCATCAGTAGAAGTATTACCGGTCTATATTTATGAAAAAGCATTTGCCAGTTATGATTTTGGTCAGGCTGCTGCTATTTCGGCAATTTTATTTGTTTTTGTTTTAGGCTTTATCATGTTCTATGTAAGGAAGGTGCTAGAATGGTAAAACAAAATACTATCCTAAAAAAAGTAGTCTTTATTATTTTATTATTTCTGCTTTTGAGCTTTGTTTTAATGCCTTTTATTACTATGCTCAGTTCATCATTTAAACCGGACAGAGAACAGGGAGTTTTTCCTCCAACCATCTTACCGGATGATCCAACTTTAACTCATTACAAGGGGGTTTTAAATCCTGAAATTTTTCCCTTTTTAATGTATTTTAAAAACAGTTTAATTGTAGCTTTTTTATCAGCTGGAATTGGGGTTGTGATTTCGATTTTTGGTTCTTATAGCTTTGCTCGTTTAGAATATACGGGAAGAGCCGTAATTCAGCGGGGAGTACTTTTAGTTTATATGTTTGGTGGTGTTTTACTGGTAATTCCTTTATTTCAGATGATAACCAAATTAGGACTTTTTGATACAAGAGCTTCCCTGATAATTACTTATATTGTTCAGACGCTCCCTGTCTCTCTCTATATGCTTGGTAACTATTTTAGAACAATACCGGAAAGTATAGAAGAAGCAGCAATTATTGACGGCTGCAGCAGATTGGAAGTCATTTATCGAATAGTTATTCCTCTCTCAACTCCAGCCATAGTTTCAGTTTTCATTTATGCATTTATGATTGCCTGGAATGAATATTTATTTGCTTCAGTATTTATCAACTCCAGCAGTCTGCGTACACTGCCCATAGGATTAAATCAGCTTTTCTATACTCAGCACTATATCTGGGGTAGAATGATGGCAGCTTCAATTTTGACAGCTATTCCAGTAATTATCTTATTCCTTTCCATAGAAAGATTTATTACAAGTGGTTTAACCTTTGGTGGAGTCAAGGAATAGTTTTGATAAATCTAATTTTCGTAAAGTCAATAATCATCAGGGGAGGTTTGATAATGAAAATTGCTCTGACTCATTTTCGGACAGGACAGACTGATGGGGTTTCCCTGGAAATGGATAAATGGCGTTTTGTTTTAGAAAAAATGGGACATCAGGTAGTCTATATTTCAGGAACTCCAGCAGCTGAAATTCAGATTGAAGAGTTGTTTTATAAAAATGAAAAAAACTTAAAATTTGTTAATAATGCCTATCGGAGTCTAGATGATTACAATTCAGAAGCAGAACTGCAGGCAGAAATTGAGGCTGAAGCAGCAGTAATTGCCAAAAAGCTGGAAAAGGAAATAAAAAGGGAGGGGATTGAACTTTTAATTCCCAATAATATTTTTTCCCTGGGCTGGAATCTGCCGGCAGCAATAGCATTTAAAGAAGTTATAGAAAAACTAAATTTGAAAACAGTAGCCCATCACCATGATTTTTACTGGGAGCGGGAGCTTTATTCTAATCCGGTCTGCGCTTTTGTGGAAGATTTGCTGGCAGAATATTTTCCACCAGCTGTGGAAGAAATTGAACATGTAGTGATAAACAGGATTGCTCAAAAAGAACTAAAAAAGAGAAAGGGCCTTGATTCTACAGTGGTTCCCAATGTTTTTGATTTTAAACAGTCTTTATGGCAGCAGGATCAGTACAATCAGGATCTGAAATCAAGACTGGGGATTAAAAAAGATGATATCGTCATCTTACATGCGACCAGAATTGCCGAGCGGAAGGCAATAGAGCTGGCAGTAGAATTCACGGCCCGACTGCAGCAGCAGGATCTGCAGGGAATACTTTATGATGGGCGGGAGTTCAGCAGTGAGAACAGGATTGTTTTTCTGCTGCCGGGTTTGACCGAAGAAAACGAAGAATATATTCAGTTTTTAAAGCAGCAGGCTGCAGAAAGCAGGGTAGAGATTATCTGGGCCGGTGATCACTTTGCTCATCAGCGTTCAGAAGAGCAGGGAAAGAAAGTTTATTCTCTCTGGGACAGCTATGTAATTTCTGACCTGATAACCTATACCAGCATTAAAGAAGGCTGGGGTAATCAGCTCCTAGAAGCTCTTTTTGCAAAAAAAACGGTGGTTGTTTTCGAATACCCGGTTTTTGAAAGTGATATAAAAAAATATAATCTAAATCTGGCTTCTCTGGGTTCAGATTATCAAAAAAGAGAAGACGGCTATATTAAAATAGCGGAAGAAAAATTCGAGCCGGCCTTAAAAGAGGCAGAGAAATATTTAAAAGATCAGGATTACCGCCAGCAGGCTGTAGAAAACAATTTTGAAATTGCCGCAGAAAATTTTTCTTATCAGCGGCTAAAGGAAATTCTGGAAAAATTAATTTAGTATTAGATTTTGTTTGAGTA
>JAXKWB010000054.1:0-30635 GCA_036172385.1 Halanaerobiales bacterium
TCTTTGATTTTACTCATTACTTTGCGTCTTGAAGCTAAATCATTGGTCTTCGCAGCAGTAATAAGTTTCTCAGCATAAGATCTTAACTCTTTAGCCTTAGGTAGTGTAGTTTCGATTCTTCCCTCACGAAACAGTGATGTTGCCATATTTCTAAACATCGCCTGACGATGAGAAGATCTTTTCTGTAATTTACGCTTAGCCACCTAAAATCCCTCCTTAAATTTCATTCTCTTTTAGATCTAAATCAAGTTCATCTAATTTATCTTTGATTTCCTGTAAGGATTTCTTTCCCAGATTCCGGACTTTCATTAAGTCATCCTCAGTTTTATCAACTAATTCTTCAACTGTATTGATTCCGGCCCGTTTTAGACAATTAGAAGAACGAACAGAAAGTTCTAATTCTTCAATTGTTGTATCTAAGATTTTATCCTTTTCTTCTTCTTCTACTTCAACCATAATTTCTACATCTTCAATTTCATCAGTTAAATTGATAAATAATTCCAGATGTTCTACCATGATTTTAGCAGCAAGACTGATAGCATCATCAGGATTAATACTACCATTAGTATTAACTTCTAATACTAGACGATCAAAATCTGTTACCTGACCAACTCTGGTATTTTCGATATTAAAATTGGCTCTTTCAATTGGACTATAAGAAGCATCGATCGGAATTAAGCCAATTACATTGTTATCAAATAAGTCTTTATTTTCTTCAGCAGTGTGATAACCTCTTCCTTTATCAACAGTTGCCTCTAAAACCAACCTACCATCTTCAGCTAGTGTAGCAATATGATGGTCTTTATTGACAATCTCAACATCACCTGAAGAATGAAAGTCACCAGCAGTAACTTCTCCTTCTCCTTCTGCTTCTAATCTAATAGTTGTCTGTTCTTCACCAGAATGCTTAACAACTACCTCTTTTAAATTTAAAATTAGATCTGTCATATCTTCAACTACTCCTGGAATAGCTGAAAACTCGTGCTTTACTCCTTCTACTTTAACTGAAGTAAGTGCGGCTCCAGGTAGAGAAGAAAGCAAAATTCGACGCAGAGAATTACCAAGAGTAGTACCATATCCTCTTTCTAAAGGAGAAATTTCATAACGACCATAGTTTACATCACTTTCCAGTCTTTCCACACGTGGTTTTTCAATTTCTATCATCTTATCAGCTTACCCTCCTTAAATTAACAATTTTATGACTGAGGGTATTCATTTACCGTGAATAATACTCGACAATCAGGTGCTCTTCTACCGGATAATCGATATCTTCCCTCTCTGGTAATGCAACAACTGTACCTTCAGCTTTTTCTAGATCAGAATTAAGCCACTCCTGGGTAGAAAAATCAGAATTATATTCAAAGATCTCTTTAAAGCGATTGGCCTTACGGCTTGAATCCTTAACACTGATTACATCATCCACATCAATCTGATATGAAGGAATATCAACCTTGCGTCCATTCACTTTAATATGTCCATGTCTTACAAACTGTCTTGCTTCATTTCTGGAGCGAGCAAAACCCATTCTGTAAACAACATTATCCAATCTTCTTTCCAGAAGTTGTAAAAAGTTTACACCAGTTACACCCTGAATATTTTCTGCTGTCTCAAAATAGTTGCGGAACTGTTTTTCCATAATTCCATAAATTCGTCTAACTTTTTGCTTTTCTCTCATTTGAGATCCATATTCTGAAACTTTTTGACGTCCCTGTCCATGTTCACCTGGAACATATGGTCTGCGATCAAAAGAACATTTTTTACTATAACAGCGGGCGCCTTTTAAATATAACTTTTCACCTTCACGCCTGCATAATTTACATACTGGTCCTGTATATCTTGCCATTTTTACACCTCAACTTTCTATTATATAATTATATTCGTCTTCTTTTTGGGGGTCTACATCCATTATGGGGAATAGGAGTAATATCTTTGATTAAAGTAATATTCAGTCCTGCAGACTGCAGAGTTCTAATTGCAGATTCTCTTCCAGAACCTGGTCCTTTAACAAAAATTTCAATTTCCTTCATTCCCATCTCTTTTGCCTCATCAGCAGCATTTTCTGCAGCCAGCTGAGCAGCAAAAGGAGTACTTTTTCTAGAACCTTTATATCCAACTTTTCCAGCACTTGACCAGGCAACTACCTTACCTTCTTCATCTGTAATTGAGATGATTGTATTATTAAAGGTAGATTTAATATGAGCCTGACCTTTTTCAATATTACGCTTTACTTTTTTTCTTCTGCGTGCTTTTTTCTTATTTTTAGCCATTAATTAAATTCCCTCCTTACTATTTTGGAGTAACTGAACGGGATTTGATTCCAACAGTCTTTTTAGGTCCCTTACGTGTCCGTGCATTTGTTTTAGTTCTCTGTCCGCGGACAGGTAAACCTCTGCGGTGACGGAGACCACGGTAACAGCCAATATCTTTTAATCTTTTGATATCAGCTCTTCTTTCTCTTCTTAATTCACCTTCAACAATATAATTGTTATCGATTTCACTTCTTAAGTCTGAAATTTCAGCTTCAGTCAAATCTTTAATTCTTGTATCAGGATCAACACCTGTGCTTTCAAGTATTTTTTGAGAAGTAGTTTTTCCAATTCCATAAATATATGTCAATCCAATCTCTACCCTTTTATTTCTGGGAAGATCAACACCTTCAATTCTAGCCATGATTTCACCTCCAGTATTTTTTATCCCTGACGCTGTTTATGCTTGGGATTTTCACAAATAACCATTACTTTACCATTGCGTCTGATAACTTTACATTTATCACAAATCGGCTTAACTGATGGTCTTACTTTCATTAACAATCACCCCTTGTGGTAATTTATTTCGCTTTATGTCGATAAGTAATCCGGCCACGACTCAAGTCATAGGGAGAAAGTTCTACTGTTACCTTATCACCAGGTAAGATTCGTATAAAATTCATCCTCATTTTTCCCGAAACATGTGCCAGAACTTTGTGTCCATTTTCTAATTCCACTCTAAACATTGCATTTGGCAGAGGTTCAACTACTGTCCCCTGGACTTCAATAGGATCTTCTTTAGCCATAAATTATTTTACCTCCTCTTTGCTGAGATAATCCTTTAAAATTAAGCGAACATCTTCACTGCGAACTCGTTTCTTATTTTTTAAATTCCTTAAAAACTCTGCTGCAATTTGGCCTGAGCTTTCTAAATGTCTGCTGTTTTTATATTTGGGATTATTAAACTTTCTCTTTCTACCATCGACAACTTTAATTTTTCTTCTGGACTCATTAGCTATGACCAGATAATAAGTATCTTTATCTCTGCCAGCAGTCGACTTAACAATTTCGCCAACTTTAAAAGCAGTATCCAAAAATATCACTCTTTTCTTTTATCCTTTTTTAACACGTACTGTACATTATACCATAGATAAGAGGAGCTCTGCAATAAAACTTAGATTTTACTTAATATTTCAACACCATCATTCGTGATTGCAATTGTATGCTCAAAATGAGCAGATAAACTCCTATCTTTAGTTACTACAGTCCAGTCGTCCTCCAATGTCTCAACTTCATAACTGCCGATGTTGACCATTGGCTCTATAGCAAGAGTCATTCCTCGTTTTAATTTTGGTCCCTTACCTGCCGGACCAAAATTAGGTATCTGTGGATCTTCATGCATGTCACGACCGATTCCATGACCAACATAATCACGAACCACAGAAAACCCCTTTTCCTCAACATATTTCTGTACAGCATGAGAAATGTCAAATAATCTGTTGCCGATAACTGCTTTTTCTATTCCTTTAAGAAGAGATTTTTCTGTTACTTGTAATAATTTGCTGGCCTTATCAGAAATTGATCCAACTGCATGTGTTCTGGCAGCATCACCATTAAAACCTTCATAAAAGGTCCCAATGTCAATACTTACTATATCACCAGCTTCTAAATAACGATGTTCAGCAGGAATACCATGTACCACTTCTTCATTAATTGAAATACAAACTGAGGCTGGAAATCCCTGATAGCCTTTAAATGAGGGCACTGCACCTCTGCTGCGAATAAACTGATCAGCAAGCCGGTCAAGTTCTGCAGTAGAAATGCCAGGTCTAATATTTTCAGATAGATAGGCATGAGTTTCTGCTACTATCTGATTTGCTTCACGCATTATATCAATTTCACGCCTCGATTTCAAGATAATCATTATTTTTTCGCCTCAATTAATTTCATTAGCCGCTGCTGAACTTTATCAATTCCACCAGTGCTTTCTACTTCATGGAGTATTCCCTTATCCTGATAGTAGTCAGCAAGTTTAGCAGTTTTTTCTTTATTTACTTCAATTCTTTTCTTTACAGTTTCTTCCTGATCATCACTGCGCTGAACTAAATTTCCTCCACACTTATCACAGACCCCTTCAACTTCAGGCGGATCATTTTCTACATGATAAACTGCACCACAATCTTCACAAACTCTACGCCCGGCCAGTCTTTTAACTAAAATATCAATTTCAGCCTGCAGATAAATTGCTAAATCAAGTTCTCTGTTTTGTTCAGCTAAAATTTCATCCAGCGCTTCAGCCTGAGCAATTGTGCGGGGAAAACCGTCCAGAATAAATCCATTTTCACAATCAGGCTCAGTTAGTCTTTCCTTAACAATCCCGATTGTTACTTCATCTGGTACCAGTTCACCAGCATCAATAAATGATTTAGCCTTTTTACCTAAAGGAGTCTCATTTTTGATTGCTTTTCTGAATATATCACCAGTAGCAATATGAGGAATTTCTAGAGTTTCTTCTAATTTTTTGGCCTGAGTACCTTTACCAACACCAGGTAAACCCAGCAAAATCATATCCATTATATTTCCTCCTTTTTATTTCATGAAACCTTCATAGTGTCTCATCAGGAGATGGGATTCAATCTGTTCCATAGTTTTTAAAGCAACACCAACCATAATGATTAAAGATGTACCTCCAAAACTAATTGTTACACCGGTCAGCGGCTGCATAGCAAAAGGAAGTAAAGCAACTATAGTTAAGAATACAGCTCCTGCAAGTGTGACCCTCATCAAAACTTTATCTAAATAATTGATAGTTGGTCTTCCAGGACGAATTCCGGGAATAAACCCACCATATTTCTTCATGTTATCTGCTACCTCTTCAGGATTAAAGGTAATTGCAGTATAGAAATAAGTAAAGAACAAAATCATGAGACCATATAATACCATATAAAGAGTTGAACCAGGACTAATTGCATTTGCCAGACCAGCTGCCCAATCATAAGGCAGTACCTGAGCAATAATTCCCGGGAATAAAAGTACAGAAGAAGCGAAAATAACTGGAATAACCCCAGCCTGATTGATCTTCATTGGAATATGAGTACTTCTACCTCCATACACTCTGCGTCCCACAATTCTTTTTGAATACTGAACTGGAATTCTTCTTTCTCCCTGCTGCACAAAGATAATACCAGCCACAATTATAACAGCCAGCACGGCAAAAATAAGCACGTTTAAAATTGAAATTGTGCCCGCCTGTAATAACTCATATGTGTTATACATATCTGTAGGAAAGCGAGAAATAATAGAAGTGAAAATGATAATAGAAATACCATTTCCGATCCCCTTATCCGTAATCTGCTCACCCAACCACATTAAGAAAGCTGTACCAGCAGTTAAACTGACAATAATTAAAGCAATATCAAATACTGTAGCATTTGGCACGGCACCAAAACGTTGAATATAAAGTGTAATTCCAACTGCCTGAATTACAGCCAGGACAATTGTTCCATATCTGGTATACTGAGCAATTTTTTTGCGGCCCTCATTACCCTGTTTAGAAAGCTCTTCTAATTTAGGTACAACCACAGTTAAGAGCTGTAAAATAATTGAAGCAGTAATGTAGGGAGTAATGCTCATCGCAAAAATTGTAAACTTACTTAAAGCACCACCTGCAAATAAATCTAAAAAGTCAAGCGCCCCGCCAAAGCTGCCACCAAATAATCTTTCCTGAAGTAATGCTACATCTACTCCAGGGACCGGAATATGTGCACCCAGACGGTAAACTGCCATCATAGCAAGCATGAATAAAACTTTATTTCTAAGTTCTTTTACTTTAAAAACATTACCGAGAGCCTTAATCAACTTAAATCACCTCTGACTTTCCGCCAGCAGCTTCTATTTTCTTTCTGGCAGAAGCAGTAAAAGCCTGTACTTTAACATTAAGGGCAACCTCAACTTCACCTTTGCCCAGTATTTTTACACCATTTTTTGCAATCTTATCAATGATTCCCTTTTCTAATAAAACCTCAGGATTTACAGTTTCATCAGCTGAGAATCTATTTAACTGATATACATTAACTTCATTAAATTCTTTTTTAAATTTATTGTTAAATCCTCTTTTGGGAAGACGTCTAAACAGGGGAGTTTGTCCACCTTCAAATGTCGGGCGTACTTCTCCTCCTGCACGAGAATTCTGTCCGTTTGCACCTCTACCGGAAGTATAACCGCGACCGGAGCCAGTACCACGACCAACTCTTTTACGATCTTTTTTATATCCAGCAGCAGGTTTAAGATTGTTTAGTTTCATACTTACACCTCCTTGTTAATTATCCAATTAATTCTTCTACAGATTTACCTCTTAATCTGGCAACTTGTTCTGCACTCTTAAGTTCTTGAAGACCAGTCATTGTAGCATTAATCATATTAATCGGATTAGATGTTCCAAGAGATTTAGTTAAAATATCACTAATACCTGCAAGCTCGATTACCGCACGTACAGGACCACCAGCAATAACACCAGTACCAGGAGCAGCTGGTTTAAGTAAGACTCTACCAGCACCAAAAACTCCAGTTTTCTCATGGGGAATTGTAGTACCTACAATTGGAACTTCGATTAATTCTTTTTTAGCTGCATCAATACCTTTTCTGATGGCTTCAGGCACTTCGTTTGCTTTACCAATACCCGCACCAACATGGCCTTCTCCGTCCCCTACAACTACCAGGGCACTGAAGCTAAATCTACGGCCACCTTTTACAACCTTGGCAACACGGTTAATATTAACAACGCGCTCTTCAAGGTCGAGTTTATCAGCGTTAATTTTACTCATTAATTTACCTCCTTATTTAAAACTTTAGCCCTTCCTCGCGGGCAGCATCAGCCAGAGCTTTAACTCGGCCGTGATATTTATATCCACTTCTATCAAATACTACTGTATCTACTCCTTTTTCCAGTGCTCTACTGGCAGCTAACTCTCCTACCATTTTAGCAGCTTCTTTATTGCTTGCCACTTCTATTGAATCGCGAAGAGCTGGATCAAGTGTAGATGCAGAAGCAATTGTTTCTCCAGATAAATCATCTATAATCTGTACATAAACATGCTTTAAACTGCGGGTTACATTCATTCTTGGACGAGTAGGTGTTCCCACAACTTTATTTCTAATTCTCTGATGGCGTTTTTTTCTTGCTTCTCTTTTACCCATCACATTCACTCCTTTCTATTAACCAGTTTTACCAACCTTACGTCTAATATGTTCTCCAACATATTTAATTCCTTTACCTTTATAAGGTTCTGGTTTTCTTACTTCACGAATCTTTGCGGCTGTATCACCAACACGCTGCTTATCTATCCCTTTAACTGTGATATTTGTGTTTTTCTCAACTTCAAATGAAATATCACCTTCAGCTTCAATAATTACCGGGTGAGAATATCCAACCTCAAGTTTAAGCTTATCACCCTGAACCTGAGCGTTATATCCTACACCTACCATTTCTAATTTCTTTTCAAAGCCTTTGCTAACACCCTCAACCATACCTTCAATTAAGCTTCTAACTAAACCGTGCATAGAACGGGCTTCAATATCATCGCCATTGCGTTCAACAACAACTTCATTTTCATCAACTTTGATATCAATACCAGCTTTAAAGGTTCTTTCTAATTCACCTAATGGTCCTTTAACCTTAACATTCTGGCCATCAACAGTTACTTCAACCTTTTCCGGTATTTCTATAGGCAGATCACCAATACGTGACATAAATTTCACCTCCGTATATTTTATCTTCAAGTTATCTTAAAGAAGTTCTCTTAAGCAGAAGCCATCAGCCAGAAATCTATCTGACGCACTCGATGTGCTAATACTAACCTGACAATTCGTTTATTGATGAAAGGTTAGTGAGACGCGCTCAATGCGCTAATGCTGAACTATCTTTAGTTAAATAAAAGAAACTCAGCTTCAATCTAACTTCTAACTTCAAACTTCCAACTTCTAACTACCAGACGTAACAGAGAACCTCTCCACCGATACCTTTTTCTCTTGCTTCTTTATCACTCATAACACCCTGGGAAGTAGAAATCACAGCGATTCCTAAACCTCCAAGTACCTGAGGCACTTCATCATTGCCAACATATACTCTTAAACCAGGTTTACTGATTCTTTTAATTCCACTTATAACTTTCTCATCATTATCACCATATTTTAAATAAACCCGAATCATGTTCTGAGGTTTTCTCTCAACTAATTTTACATCATTAATGAAACCTTCATCTTTCAATAGTTCACCAATGCTGGTTTTAACCTTAGAAGCGGGAATATCAACTCTATCTTTCCCAACACTATTAGCATTGCGAATCCGGGTCAGCATATCTGCTATTGGATCTGTTAAATTCATTTACAAACCTCCTTCCAGTTTTACCAGCTTGCTTTTTTAACTCCAGGAATTTCGCCCTTGTGAGCTAATTCTCTGAAACAAATTCTGCATAAATCAAACTTTCTCATATATCCACGTGAACGTCCACATCTGCTGCAGCGATTCACTTTTCGTGTCTCATATTTAGGCTCTTTATTGGCCTTTTCGATTAGAGCTTTACGTGCCAAACTAAACCCTCCTTCAATTTATAGGTCTTTACTTCTTAAAAGGCATTCCCATAATTGATAATAATTCAAATGCTTCTTCATCTGTTTCTGCAGAAGTAACAATAGTAATTTCCATACCGTGAACATTATCAACATCATCAATATTTATTTCTGGGAAAACAGTGTGTTCGCTTATTCCTAAACTGTAATTACCGCGACCGTCAAATGATTTAGGAGATACACCTCTAAAATCTCGGATACGTGGCATTGAAACATTAATCAATTTATATAAAAACTCAAACATCTGCTCACCGCGAAGAGTAACTTTTACTCCAACCGGCATACCTTCTCTAATTTTAAAATTAGCAATGGATTTCTTTGCCCGAGTTACAGTAGGACTCTGTCCAGTTATTCTTGCGATCTCATCAACAACAGTATCCAGAAGTTTAGTATCTTCTTTAGCATCTCCTAACCCAACATTGACAACTATTTTTTCTAATTTAGGAGCTTCCATTACATTATTGTAATCAAATTTCTCCATCAGCTGGGGTAGAATTTCTTCCTTGTATTCATTAGCTAATACTGACATTTCTGGACCTCCTTCCGCTTATTTATTTATCAACAACTTCGTCACATTTTTTGCATTTTCTAACTTTTGTTCCATCCTCTAAACGTTCTGCGCCAACCCTGGTCTTTTCGTCACAACGGGGGCAGACGAGTTGAACATTTGAAGCATGTATTGGTGCTTCATTTTCTATAATTCCACCCTGCGGCATATCCTGGGTAGGACTAACGTGTCGGTTTACAATATTTACACCCTCAACGATTACGCGATCTTTTTTTGGAATTACCTTTAAAACCTCACCGCGCTTACCTTTATCCTTTCCGGATATTACTTCCACAGTGTCACCTTTTTTTATTCTCAATCGAATCCCCTCCTTCTATAATACCTCCGGTGCAAGGGAGATAATTTTCATATAATTCTTTTCCCTCAATTCACGGGTCACAGGACCAAAAATACGTGTACCCTTAGGATTATTATTATCATCTATAATTACTGCTGCATTTTCATCAAATCTAATATAGGTGCCGTCTTTGCGTTTTAAGGCTTTCTTGGTTCTAACAACTACTGCTTTAGCAACCTCACCTTTTTTAACCATTCCGTCTGGAATAGCCTCTTTAACGCTGACTACTATAGTGTCTCCAACTTTAGCATATTTCTTCTTGGAGCCTCCAAGTACCTTAATACATAAAAGTTCTCGGGCACCTGAATTATCCGCTACCTTTAAACGGCTTTCAGATTGTATCATTTTCAGGCCCTCCTTTCTACTTCCAGGACTTATTTTGCTTTTTCAATAATATCTAATAAACGCCATCTCTTTGTCTTACTTAAAGGACGTGTTTCCATAATTCTAACAATGTCACCTTCATTACAAATATTCTCTTCATCATGAGCTGTATACTTTTTAGTTTTCTTAACAACTCTTTTATATTTAGGATGCTGTGTTCTGCGCTCTACAGCAACAGTAATTGTTTTATCTCTCTTATCACTAACTACAACACCTTTACGCTCTTTACGACTATTTCTTTCCATGAGAAACCTCCTTTCAAAAAAGAATTAAGCCCTTTTTATACCAAGTTCTCTTTCCCGCAGAATAGTTTTAATTCGGGCAATAATTCTTTTAACCTCTTTAATCCGCATCGGATTATCCAACTGTGCTGTTGCATGTTGAAAGCGAAGGTTAAATAACTCTTCTTTAAATTCGCGGGCTTTCTGTTCTAACTCTGCTTCTGTCAAATTTCTTAATTCATCAGCTCTCATCGGCCTCACCATCCATTCCCTCTCTTGCTACAAATTTAGTTTTAATAGGCAGTTTGTGAGATGCAAGGCGCATCGCTTCTCTGGCAACCTCTTCCGGTACACCAGGCAGCTCAAACATAATTCTACCTGGTTTTACAACAGCCGCCCATTTCTCAGGTGCTCCTTTACCACTACCCATTCGGGTTTCAGCAGGTTTTGCTGTTACTGGCTTATCTGGAAAAATCTTAATCCAGACTTTACCTCCACGTTTAATACTTCTGGTAAGGGCAACACGAGCAGCCTCTATCTGTCTATTGGTAATCCATACGGGTTCTAAGGCCTGTAGACCATATTCACCAAAGGTGATTTTATTTCCCCGATGAGCTTTACCTTTCATTCTTCCTCTCATTTGCTTACGATGTTTTACTCTTTTAGGTACTAACATCAAAGAGCCTCCTTTCCTGCATAATCTATCTATTCTTCATCTATTTCTGGAAGTATTTCTCCCTTGTTGATCCAAACTTTAACTCCAATTGTTCCATATGTTGTGTCTGCTTCTGCAAATCCATAATCAATATCAGCTCTCAATGTGTGCATCGGAACACTACCTTCACTGTAGCCTTCACGTCTGGCCATTTCTGCTCCACCAAGACGTCCACTGCTTTGAACTTTAAAACCTTCAGCTCCCATACGCATTGCACGATTCATTGCCTGCTTCATTGCTCTCCGAAAAGAAATTCTTCTAACTAACTGAGAAGCAATATTTTCAGCAACTAATTGAGCATTCATTTCTGGGTTTTCAACTTCTACAACATTAATTTGAATGGTTTTACCAGTTAAAGCTTCAACTTCGTTTCTTAAAGCTTCAACTTCAGATCCACCACGTCCAATAACCATTCCTGGTCTGGCAGTGTGTACATCTAATTTCAATCTATTAGCAGCTCTTTCGATTACAACTCTAGAAATTCCAGCTTCAAACATTTTCTCCTTAACATGACTTCTAATCTCACGGTCTTCATTTAAAAGCTTGGAATAGTCGTTTTTGTCCGCATACCATTTTGCTTCCCAATCTTTTATAACTCCAACCCGGAGACCATGTGGATTTATTTTATTACCCAAATTTTATCCCTCCTTTGTATCGCTTAACACGACTGTGATATGGCTTGTTCTTTTATTAATAGGACTCGCCGATCCCTGTGCACGAGGTTTCCATCTTTTCATAGTAGGACCCTCATCAACAAAAGCTCTCTTAACATAAAGATCATCTACAAACATATCATGATTATTTTCAGCATTTGCTGTAGCTGAATTTAATACTTTTTCTACCATTTTAGCAGCTTTTTTCGGTGTGCTTTTTAAAATTGCAACTGCTGTATTAACATCTTTCCCCTTAATTAAGTCTGTTACCAGACGTGCTTTACGGGCAGTAATACGCAGATGCTTTGCAACTGCTCTTGCTTCCATTTTAAAACCCCCTTACTATCTACAATATTTCCTATTTAAGTGCTGTTGAACGTTCTGTATGGCGGCTGTGACCTCTAAAGATTCTGGTTGGAGCAAATTCTCCTAGTTTATGTCCTACCATTTCTTCAGATATATATACTGGCACATGCTTACGACCATCATGGACAGCAATTGTATGTCCAACCATTTCAGGGAAAATGGTTGAGCTTCTTGACCAGGTTTTAACAACCTGCTTTTTTCCACTCTCATTCATTTCTCTGATTCTGGCAATTAATTTCTCTGAGACAAAAGGTCCCTTTTTTATAGATCTAGCCATCAATAATCCTCCTTTCTACTATTTGCGCTTCTTAGCGTGACGTGAACGGATAATATACTTATCTGAGCGCTTTGGTTTACGTGTCTTCTTACCCATAGTAGGTTTACCCCACGGAGTTACAGGATGTCTACCAGCAGGTGATTTACCTTCTCCACCACCGTGTGGATGGTCATGAGGATTCATAACTACACCGCGTACATGAGGTCTTTTACCTTTCCAGCGGCTGCGTCCGGCTTTACCAACTGTAATATTTTCGTGATCAATATTACCAACCTGTCCAACAGTAGCTTTACATACATTATGAATTAACCTGACCTCACCCGAAGGCATTTTTAAATGTACAAACTTACCTTCTTTAGCAAGAATCTGAGCCATTGTCCCAGCAGAGCGAGCAATCTGTCCACCTTTTCCTGCCTGCATTTCAACATTGTGTACAATTGTACCAACAGGAATGTCTTTTAACTTAAGTGCATTTCCAGCAGTAATATCTGCTTCAACACCAGTATCTAAGGTGTCACCCACTTCTACTTTATTAGGTGCAAGAATGTATCTTTTTTCCCCATCTGCATACTGCAGCAGAGCGATTCTTGCAGATCGATTTGGATCATATTCTATAGTTTTCACTTTAGCAGGAATTCCATCTTTGTCCCGCTTAAAATCAATAATACGATAGCGGCGCTTGTGTCCACCACCCTGATGACGGCTGGTAATTCTACCATTTGCGTTACGCCCACCCTTTCTCTTAATTGGAGCCAGCAGGCTCTTTTCTGGCGTATCTGTTGTAATTTCATCAAAACTAGCAACAGTCATATAACGCCTTGAAGGTGTGGTTGGTTTAAAACTTTTAATCGCCATCTTTTTTCCCTCCTTTATTAATTATTTTTTAGAGGCCTTCGTAAATTTCTATTTCATCGCCCTCAGCCAGCTTAACTAAAGCTTTTTTCCAGTCAGGTTTTTTACCAACATGGAAGCCGAGTCTTCTTTTTTTACCTCTAACATTCATTGTATTTACATTTATAACATTGACAGAGAAGATTTCTTCTACTGCATTTCTAATTTCAACTTTATTTGCATTTTTGGCTACCTTAAATGTATAAGTATTAGCCTCCTGCATTTGTTCCATTGTATTTTCAGAAATAACAGGTGCTATGATAATATCTCTTGCTTCTTTCATTCGCCCAGCACCTCCTCAACCATTTTAACCGCTTCTTCAATGAAAATAACCATTTCATTATCTAAAAGATCATAGGCATTTATTGAACCGGCAAGCAGTGTTTTGACATTCGGAATATTTCTAGCTGAAAGATATAAGTTATCATCCTTTTCGGGCATTACTAAAACAACTTTTTTGTCTTCTAAGTTTAAATCAGCTAAAATATTAACTACTGCTTTTGTTTTTGGTTGATCAAGCTCAATCTTATCAACTAAAATTAACTCATCTCTCTCTACCTTATCGGTTAAAACAGATCTAAGCGCTAATCTTCTCATCTTTTTAGTTAACTTTTTGTCATAACTGCGGGGAGAAGGTCCAAAAGTAATTCCTCCACCGACCCATAATGGAGAACGAATACTTCCGTGACGAGCACGTCCAGTACCTTTTTGTCTCCAGGGTTTGCGGCCACCACCGCGAACATTACCTCTTGTTTTTGTAGAAGCATTTCCGCCTCTTCTGGCAGCTAATTGTGCATTAACTACCTGATGTACAACATGTTTATTTATTTTATCATTAAAAACAGAATCATTTAATTCTACTTTTTCGAGTTCTTTTCCACTCTGATTAAATTTTGTTACCTGCGGCATCAAAAATCCTCCTTTCTTAACTTATTTAGTTGTTATCTGCAGATTTGATTTCGAGCACTGTTTTTTTAGCTCCTGGTACTGGACCAGAAATCAATAAAACATTACGCTCTACGTCAACCTTTACTATTTCTAAGTTTCTTTCAGTTACTCTATCATGGCCCATTCTTCCGGGCATTTTAAAGCCTTTATATACTCTTCTTGCATCAACAGCACCGATTGAACCTGGTGCTCGATGGAAGTGAGAACCGTGTGACATTGGTCCACTGTGATGATTCCATCTTTTAATATTACCGGCAAATCCTTTACCTTTAGAAATACCACTAACATTAACTTTTTCTCCTACTTCAAAGAGATCAGCTTTAATTTCACTGCCTTCACTCAGTTCCATCTCTAAACCTTTAAATTCTCTTAAGTGTTTTTTTGGTTCAAGATCACGACTTTCGAATTGACCAAGTTCCGGTTTGTTAAGTCTGTGCTTTTTTACTTCTCCAAATCCAAGCTGTACTGCATTATATCCATCTTTTTCTGTAGTTTTAATCTGTGTTACAACACAGGGACCGGCCTCAACTACAGTTACAGGTACCAGCTCTCCATTATCTTTAAAATACTGAGTCATCCCCAGCTTTTTTCCTAATATAGCTTTCGCCATGGCCTAATACACCTCCTGACATTAAAGTTTAATTTCTATATTTACTCCTGCGGGCAAATCAAGCCTCATCAGAGAGTCTACAGTTTTTGATGTAGGATCGAGAATATCGATCAATCTTTTATGTGTTCTCATTTCAAATTGTTCTCTTGCATCTTTATGAACATGAGGTGAGCGAAGTACTGTAAATACCTCTTTCTCTGTTGGTAGAGGTACTGGACCAGATACATCTGCACCAGTTCTCTCAGCAGTTGCAACAATTTTTTCTGCTGATTGATCCAGGAGCTCATGTTCAAAAGCTTTAAGGCGAATCCTAATTTTTTCGTGTTTTGCCATTTGCTTACCTCCTTAATCTTTACGATTTAAGCTCAGTTAGGAGCATAGAAAAAGCGAGGAGGCTTCCTCCTCTGCTTTTTTAACTACTCAATAATTTCAGTTACAACTCCAGCTCCTACTGTGTGACCACCTTCACGGATCGCAAAACGCAGTCCTTCTTCCATAGCTATTGGAGTAATTAACTCTCCTGTCATCTCAATGTTATCTCCAGGCATTACCATGTCTACTCCTTCTGGTAAACTGATGTCTCCTGTTACGTCTGTTGTACGGAAGTAAAACTGTGGTCTATATCCATCAAAGAATGGTGTGTGTCTTCCACCCTCATCTTTACTCAGTACATATACCTCAGCGTAGAACTTTGTGTGTGGTGTAATACTTCCTGGCTTTGCCAGTACCTGACCTCTTTCGATGTCTTCTCTTTTTACACCTCTTAATAAGGCTCCAATGTTATCTCCTGCTACTGCTTCGTCTAACATCTTACGGAACATTTCTACTCCTGTTACTACTGTTGTTTCTGTATCTTTGATTCCTACTATCTCTACCTCATCTGATGGATGTAGAGTTCCTCTTTCGATTCTTCCTGTTGCCACTGTTCCACGTCCTGTAATTGAGAATACATCTTCTACAGGCATTAAGAATGGTTTTTCTGTATCTCTTTCTGGCTCTGGAATATAGCTGTCTACATTGTCCATCAGCTCAATAATCTTCTTACCCCATTCTCCTTCTGGATCTCCATTTTCTGCAGCTTTAAGGGCTGATCCTACTACTACAGGAATATCGTCTCCAGGGAAATCATATTCGCTTAAGAGTTCTCTTACTTCCATTTCTACAAGTTCGATTAACTCTTCGTCGTCTACCATATCTGCTTTGTTTAAGAAGACTACTATTGATGGTACACCAACCTGACGAGCTAACAGAATGTGCTCTCTTGTCTGCGGCATTGGTCCATCTGCTGCAGATACTACCAGGATTGCTCCATCCATCTGCGCTGCACCTGTAATCATATTCTTTACATAGTCAGCGTGTCCAGGACAGTCTACGTGAGCATAGTGTCTTGACTCTGTTTCATACTCTACGTGAGAGGTCGCAATTGTGATTCCTCTTTCTTTTTCTTCTGGTGCATTATCAATTGTATCAAATGCTCTTACTTCTGCTCCACCATAGTTTGCTAACACATTTGTGATTGCTGCTGTTAGTGTTGTTTTCCCATGGTCAACATGTCCTATTGTTCCTATGTTAACATGTGGTTTGTTTCTTTCGAATTTTGCTTTTGCCATTTTCTTTTCCTCCTTATAAATTTATCTATTCTCCAATAATTTCTTCCGCGATACTTTTTGGTGCCTGTTCATAATGTGAGAACTGCATTGTATAAGTTGCTCTACCCTGTGTTTTGGAACGAAGATCAGTTGAATAACCAAACATCTCAGAAAGTGGTACATGAGCACTAACTACCTGAGCATTACCTCTTGGCTCCATACCTTCTACTTTTCCACGACGTCCATTCAGGTCACCCATAACATCTCCCATGTATTCTTCGGGAGTAACAACTTCAACACTCATTACTGGTTCTAAAATAGCAGGACCAGCTTTTTTGGCTCCCTGTCGGAAACCCATTGAACCGGCGATTTTAAATGCCATTTCAGATGAGTCAACATCATGATAACTACCATCATTTAGTGTTACTTTAACATCAACAACTGGATAACCAGCAATAATACCATTTTCCATAGCTTCTCTGATACCATCTTCTACAGAAGGAATGTATTCACGTGGAATTGATCCACCTGTAATTTTATCTTCAAATTCAAATCCTTCACCTGCAGGCTGTGGTTCAAGATCAATTACAACATGACCATACTGTCCACGACCACCAGACTGACGGATAAATTTACCTTCAACACCGGTAACTTTTTTGGTGATTGTTTCTCGATAAGCTACTTTAGGTTTACCTATATTAGCATCAACTTTAAATTCTCTTAAGAGACGGTCAACAATAACTTCCAGGTGTAATTCTCCCATACCCTCAATAATTGTCTGTCCTGTTTCTTCATCAGTGTGAACTCTAAATGTTGGATCCTCTTCTGCTAATCTCTGTAAAGCTTCACCAAGTTTATCCTGATCTGCTTTACTCTTAGGCTCAATGGCAACACCAATAACTGGTTCAGGGAATTCCATTGCTTCTAAAACAATTGGATGATCCTGGTCACAGATTGTATCACCAGTACTGGTATTCTTAAGACCAACTAAAGCACCAAGGTCACCAGCAAAGATTTCATCTCTTTCTTCACGGCGGTTAGCGTGCATCTGTAAGATACGGCCAACTCTTTCGCGAATATCTGCTGTTGCATTATAAACATAAGAACCTGCTTCTAAGGTTCCAGAATATGATCTAAAGAAAGCTAATTTACCAACATAAGGATCAGACATAATTTTAAATGCAAGACCAGAGAATGGAGCATCATCTGATGCTTCTCTTGTTTCAGTCTCTTCTGTTTCTGGATTGAAGCCTTCAATAGGTGGTACATCAGTTGGAGAAGGTAAGTAGTCAAGAACTGCATCCAGCAGCATCTGTACACCTTTGTTTTTAAAGGCAGATCCACATAATACTGGAATAACATTTACATTAAGTACTGCCTGACGTAGTAATTTTTTAATATCATCAGTACTTACTTCACCTTCTAAATATTTCATCATAAATTCGTCATCTTCTTCAGCCAGAACTTCCATTAAAATTTCTCTGTATTCTGCTGCCTGTTCTTTCATATCTTCTGGTATTTCGACTCTTTCAAAATTAACACCAAGTTCATCTTCATAAACAATAGCATCCATTTCTACTAAATCCACAACACCGTCAAATTTATCTTCACTTCCAATAGGAAGCTGAATTGGTACTGCATTAGCACCAAGTCTATCTTTCATCATATCTACAGCTCTGAAAAAGTCTGCCCCAGTTCTATCCATTTTATTTACAAATGCAATTCTGGGAACTCCATATTTATCAGCCTGTCTCCATACAGTTTCAGATTGTGGCTCTACACCACCTACAGAACAGAATAAAGCAATTGCTCCATCTAAAACCCTTAAGGATCTCTCTACCTCAACTGTAAAGTCCACGTGTCCGGGCGTATCTATAATATTAATACGGTTCTCACGCCACTGACAGGTAGTAGCAGCAGAGGTGATTGTAATCCCTCTTTCCTGTTCCTGCTCCATCCAGTCCATAACAGATGCACCATCATGAGTTTCACCCATTTTATGAACTCGACCTGTATAGTATAAAATTCTTTCTGTTGTAGTTGTTTTACCTGCGTCAATATGTGCCATAATACCAATGTTACGTGTTTTCTCTAGTGGAAATTGTCGGGCCACTATTCTCCCCCCTTATATAAAAATTATATACATCACGCAACTAAATTACCACCTATAATGTGCAAAAGCTCTGTTGGCTTCAGCCATGCGATGGACTTCTTCTTTCTTTCTAACTGCGCCGCCTGTATTGTTATATGCGTCTGTGATTTCTCCAGCAATTCTTTCTCTCATTGTTCTTTCATTGCGAGCTCTAGCTGCTGTTACTAACCAGCGTAAAGCTAAAGTTCTTTTTCTATCTTCATCAACTTCTACTGGTACCTGATAGTTAGAACCACCAACACGTCTTGATTTAACTTCAAGAGCTGGTTTGATATTCTCCAGCGCTTCATTAACTACTGTTAGGCCATCTTCACCAGTATTTTCGGAGATGATATCAAGAGCACTGTAAAATGCTTTTTCTGCCAGTCCTTTTTTACCATCCAGCATCAATTTATTAATGATTCTGCTGACAGTAACATTATCATATACCGGATCTGGTACTACATCTCTTTTTTCTGCTCTATTTTTGCGCACTAAAATCCCTCCTTTTACTTAGGTTTTTTTACACCATACTTGGAACGTCCCTGTTTTCTGTCTTCAACACCAGCTGTATCGAGTGCTCCTCTTACAATATGATATCTAACACCTGGTAAATCTTTTACTCTTCCACCTCTTACTAGTACAACAGAGTGTTCCTGTAAGTTATGTCCAATTCCTGGAATATAGGCTGTTACCTCTTTTCCATTAGTTAAACGTACACGAGCTACTTTTCTTAAAGCTGAGTTAGGCTTTTTAGGAGTAGCAGTATATACTCTAGTACAGACACCCCTTTTTTGTGGAGAACCCTCCAGAGCAGGAGCAGAAGTTTTCTTTTTAGTCTTTTCTCGTCCTTTACGGATCAACTGACTAATTGTCGGCATGCAATCCCACCTCCTTCCAATTATTTCAATAGTGCTGCAGAAGCTGCAGAAACATCGATCCCACAAATTCTACCCAATTCATTTTTGCTTTCTACAATCTCAAAAGGAATATTATTATTATTAACAGCCTCAAGTATTTCTTTTTTTAAAGGCTGGTCAATATCTTTAGCTAAAAATATCTTTTTTACCTGATTGTTTGCTATAGCTTTTAGAGTCTGCTTGCTGCCTACAAGTAAGTCAACCCTGCATTTATTGCTTAGCATTTTAACCAAACCTCCAGATCAATCTTTGTTGAGCACACTTAAATATTTTAACAGCTTTACCTGGCCATGTCAAGCAAAAATCAAAAAGAGTTTCTCCTTTTATTAATCCTGCAAATTAAGAACTAGCAAATACCTTTTCAGTCCAAATTCACCTGACAATAAAGGAGAAACTCTTATAATTTGTTAAGCAGTTTATCTTCTATATTTGGCTGCTTTATTCAACTTCAGTTAAATCTCCTGTTAAGTCACCAAACTTAGTTCCATCTTCTTTAACTACATCAATATTTCTATAATACTTCATTCCTGTACCGGCAGGAATTAACTGGCCAATTATTACATTTTCTTTAAGACCCAGTAATGAATCAACTTTCCCATCCAGCGAGGCCTCTGTCAGCACTCTGGTTGTTTCCTGGAATGAAGCAGCAGATAAGAATGAATCTGTAGCAAGTGAAGCTTTAGTAATCCCTAAAAGTTCTGGTTTTGCAACTGCTGTTTCCTTATTCTCAGCTGCAGCTTCTTTATTTGCCTGACGATAGTCATATCTATTTACCAGACTGCCAGGAAGTAACTCAGTGTCACCAGGTTTTACTATTTTTAATTTCTTCAGCATCTGGCGACCTATTACCTCAATGTGTTTATCATTAATTTCAACACCCTGGGACCGGTAAACATTCTGAACTTCTTCTATTAGATAATTCTGCACAGCTCTTTCTCCCTTAACCTTAAGCAGTACATTGGGATCAAGTGGTCCTTCAGTCAGTTTGTCTCCAGCTGTTACATAATCATCATCTTTAACAATCATTTTAGATCCATATGGAATCTTGTAAGTTTTCTTTTTACCATCTTCATTTTCTACTACCACTCGTTTGGAGTTTTTCTTTTCAACTATAGTTACATAACCTTCTCTTTCGGTCATGATTGCCTGTCCCTTAGGTGTTCTACCCTCAAAAAGCTCTTCAACTCTGGGCAGACCCTGGGTAATATCATCTCCAGCAACACCACCGGTATGGAAGGTCCGCATTGTCAGCTGAGTTCCCGGCTCACCAATTGATTGAGCGGCAATAATCCCAATTGCTTCACCGATATCAACTAACTTACCTGTTGCCAGGTTGCGTCCATAACATTTACGACAAACTCCATGCTGTGCTTCACAGGTTAAATTGGTTCTAATTTTAACTTTATCTATACCTGCAGTTTCAATTTCATTCATTTTCTTTCGATCTATTATAGTATTTTTTTCAATAATAACTTCTCCGCTTTCTGGATCTACAATTTCTTCAGCAGTGAAACGGCCAATACATCTTTCAGATAATGGCTCAACAGCATTTTTACCTTTAGGGCCGATTGCTTCAACATAGAGACCTTTTTCAGTACCACAATCTTCTTCTCTAACAATCACATCCTGTGATACATCAACTAAACGTCTGGTTAGATAACCAGAGTCGGCAGTTCTTAAGGCTGTATCCGCAAGACCCTTACGAGCACCATGAGTTGATAAGAAGTATTCTAATACATCCAGACCTTCCCGGAAACTGGAACGAATTGGAACATCAATAATTCGCCCGGATGGATCTGCCATTAGCCCCCGCATACCAGCCAGCTGAGAAATCTGAGATGTATTACCACGCGCACCAGAAATAGCCATGATATAAATATTATTGCTTTCATCAAGGTTTTCTAAAAGTGCATCTGTAACATCATCTTTTGCTTTGTTCCAGATATCTACTACCTTATGGTAACGTTCGTCTTCTGTAATAGCTCCTCGACGGTAATGATTTTCTATCTGATGAACTTCGTCCTCTGCTTTAGAAACAATACCCGGTTTAGAAGGTGGAATTTCTGCATCACTAACAGCAATAGAGATACCGGATCTTGTTGCATAATCATAGCCCATTGCTTTAATATTATCGAGAGTTTCAGCAGTTTTATCATTACCAACTTCTTCGTATAAATCAGTGATTAAATCTCCTAAATCACTTTTGCCAAATCTCTTATTTAAAAACATCATTTCTTCCGGTAAAGCCTCATTGAAAATAACTCTACCAATTGAAGTTTCTATGATTTCTCCATCTAATCTAACTTTAACTGGTGCCTGCAGATGGACCCGATCGGTATCATAAGCTTTAATTGCTTCATCAGCATTGGCAAATATTTTGCCAGCACCTTTGCGGTCTTCTTTAATAGTTGTTAAATAAAATACTCCTAAAACCATATCCTGAGTTGGGATCGTAATTGGTCCACCATCAGCCGGATTTAAAAGATTAGTAGTCGACAGCATTAACAACCGTGATTCAGCCTGAGCTTCTACAGATAAAGGTAAGTGTACCGCCATCTGATCACCATCAAAGTCAGCATTGTAAGCTGGACAGACTAATGGATGTAATTTGATAGCTTTACCTTCTACCAGAACAGGCTCAAAAGCCTGAATACCAAGTCTATGCAGTGTAGGTGCACGGTTTAGAAGAACCGGATGATCTTTAATCGCCTCTTCTAAAATCCCCCAGACTGCTTCATCAACATCTTCTACCATTCTTTTTGCATTTTTTATATTATGAGCATGTCCCTCTTCTACCAGACCTCTCATTACAAATGGTTTGAATAATTCTAAAGCCATCTTCTTGGGCAGACCACACTGATGCATTTTAAGATCTGGCCCAACAACAATAACCGAACGACCGGAATAGTCAACACGTTTACCAAGTAAGTTTTGACGGAAACGACCCTGTTTACCCTTAAGCATATCACTTAAAGATTTAAGGGGTCTATTTCCAGCTCCGGTAACCGGTCTTCCCCGACGTCCGTTATCAATTAAAGCATCAACTGATTCCTGCAGCATTCTTTTCTCATTCCGAATAATAATTTCGGGTGCTCCAAGATCAAGCAGTCTTTTTAATCTATTGTTACGATTAATAACTCTTCTGTATAAATCATTCAAGTCAGAAGTAGCGAAACGCCCACCATCCAGCTGAACCATTGGTCTTAAGTCTGGCGGAATAACTGGTATTGCGCTCAGCACAAGATTGGCAGGATTTAAACCAGAATCTAAAAGTCCATCCATAACTTCCAGTCTGCGCACAGCTCTTTTGCGGCGCTGTCCACTTGCTTCTTTAACTTCTTTTTTAAGTTCTTTTACTTCAGCTTCAACATCAATTCTTCCCAGTAGTTCCTGAATAGCCTCTGCTCCCATAGCAGCCTTGAAAGTATTACCATATTTATTTTTAGCTTCCCTATATTCACTTTCTGGCAGCAGCTGCTTCTCACTTAATGGTGTGTCACCAGGATCAGTTACTATATAATGCACAAAATAGATAACTTTTTCTAATGCTCTTGGTGACATATCCATTATTAAGCCCAGACGACTGGGGATACCTTTGAAATACCAAATGTGTGTGCATGGTGCAGCCAGTTCAATGTGCCCCATTCTTTCTCTTCTCACTTTGGATCTCGTTACCTCTACTCCACAGCGGTCACACACAACACCTTTATAACGGACTCGCTTATACTTTCCACAGTGACATTCATAATCCTTGGTCGGTCCGAAAATTTTCTCACAGAATAAACCATCTTTCTCTGGTTTTAAAGTTCTATAATTAATTGTTTCCGGCTTTTTAACCTCTCCCCGGGACCATTCACGTATCTGTTCTGCAGAAGCAACTCCGATCCTCATTGAATCGAAATTATTCACATTTAACAAGGGTCTCTCCCCTTTCTATATTGGAATTATTCGTCTTCATTATCATTATCACGACTTAATTTTAAGTCTGTATCTAAACCAAGTTTTTGTGCTGTTTCCATCATTTCATCTTCATTTTCAGCAACCTGTAATTCCTCTTCATCAGAAGTAAAGATTCTGGCATCAAGGCCAAGACTCTGCATCTCTTTAATCAATACTTTAAATGACTCCGGAATACCCGGATCAGGAACATTTTCACCTTTAACTATTGCTTCGTAGGCTTTTACTCTTCCTACAACATCATCAGATTTAACTGTCAGCATTTCCTGAAGAGTGTAAGCAGCACCATAAGCTTCCAGGGCCCAAACTTCCATCTCACCAAGTCGCTGACCACCAAACTGAGCTTTACCTCCCAGCGGCTGCTGAGTAACAAGAGAATAAGGTCCTGTTGAACGTGCATGTAATTTATCATCGACTAAATGATGGAGTTTTAAAATATACATAACCCCAACTGTTACTCTCTCTTCAAATTTTTCGCCAGTTCTACCATCATAAAGAACTGTCTTACCATCTCTGGCCAGTCCTGCTTCTTCCAGGATATCTTCAACTTCGTCCTCTAGAGCTCCATTAAAGACTGGTGTTTCAGTGTAAATCCCCAGTGCTCTGGCAGCCATACCAAGGTGAGTCTCCAGTACCTGTCCAATATTCATCCGTGATGGTACACCAAGCGGGTTAAGCACAACCTCTACCGGTTCACCATTAGGTAAGAAAGGCATATCTTCTTCCGGTAAAATTCTGGAAATAACACCCTTATTACCATGACGTCCGGCAAGCTTATCTCCTACTGAAATCTTTCTTTTAGTAGCAACATAAACTCTAACCAGACGATTAACGCCGGGCTTCAGGTCATCTCCCTGTTCCCTAGAAAAGACTTTAACATCTACTACAATACCTACTTCTCCATGTGGAACTTTAAGAGATGTATCTCTTACTTCCCGTGCTTTTTCACCAAAAATAGCTCTTAAGAGTCTTTCTTCAGCTGATAGTTCAGTTTCTCCCTTTGGAGTCACTTTACCAACCAGAATGTCTCCCTCTTCAACCTCTGCCCCAACCCGGATGATTCCGCGCTCGTCCAGATTTTTGAGTGAACTTTCTCCTACATTTGGGATATCACGAGTAATTTCTTCAGGACCAAGTTTGGTATCTCTGGCCTCTGCCTCATGTTCTTCTATATGAATTGTTGTAAATGCATCTTCTTTAACCAGATTCTCACTGATTAAAATAGCATCCTCATAGTTATATCCTTCCCAGGGCATAAAAGCAATTAAAGAGTTCCGTCCCAGAGCCATTTCTCCTTTTTCGGTTGAAGGACCATCAGCAATAATGTCTCCGGCTTCAATCTGATCACCTTTAGCGACAATTGGCTTTTGATTCATACAGCTGCCCTGATTGGATCTTTTATATTTCATTAATTTATAACTGTCAATTAAACCTTCATTATTTTTAACCATTATTTTGTTAGAAGTAACGCTGACAACTTCTCCATCTTTTTCGGCCACAATAACTGCACCAGAATCTTTAGCAGCTTTATATTCCATACCTGTAGCTACCATCGGTGCATCAGTTATCATCAGCGGAACAGCCTGACGCTGCATGTTGGCTCCCATTAATGCCCGGTTAGCATCATCATTTTCTAAGAAAGGAATCATTGCTGCAGATACACCAACCATCTGCTTGGTAGATACATCCATATAATCTAAGTCTTCCGGATGAACTTCAAGAATATCCCCTCTTTTACGAGCAATAACAAATTCGCTGGTAAAATTACCTACTTCATCGATCTCAGCATTTGCCTGTGCAATTATATGCTTATCTTCCTCGTCCGCAGTCAAATAATCGATTTTATCTGTAACCTGAGAATCAACCACCCTGCGATAAGGTGTCATCAGAAAACCGAATTCATTTGTTTTAGCATAAGTTCCCATTGTACCAATTAGACCAATGTTTGGTCCCTCAGGTGTTTCAATAGGACAGATCCGGCCATAATGAG
This sequence comes from Halanaerobiales bacterium, assembly GCA_036172385.1. GTDB lineage: Bacteria > Bacillota > Halanaerobiia > Halanaerobiales > Halanaerobiaceae > Halanaerobium. The sequence continues at coordinate 25,431 of JAXKWB010000054.1, forward strand.
AGTGATGAACATCACGCACATCAAAACCAGCTCTTTCTCTACTCAGTCCACCCGGGCCCAGAGCAGATAATCTTCGTTTATGAGTTAACTCTGACATTGGATTGGTTTGATCCATAAATTGGGAAAGCTGAGAACTACCGAAAAATTCCTGGATGGAAGCTACAACAGGTCTGGTATTAATTAAAGCCTGTGGAGTAACTACATCTACATCCTGGATGGTCATTCTTTCTCTAACTACTCTTTCCATTCTGGAAAGACCAATTCTAAACTGATTCTGTAATAACTCACCTACAGTTTTCAAACGGCGGTTACCCAGATGATCAATATCATCAATATATGCTTCTGGATCATTATAGACCAGTTTAATCATATATTTTACAGTTGCTGCAATATCATCAATATGCAGATATTTGCGATCTTTATCTACATCTAATTCCAATTTTTTATTTAATTTATAACGTCCAACTGCTGCCATGTCATATCTTTTATGATCAAAAAATAATGAGTCTAAAAGATTAGTGGCACTTTCTACTGTTGGCGGTTCTCCCGGACGGAGACGTTTATAAAGTTCAATTAAAGCTTCTTCTTTTGATTCTGTACTGTCTCTTTCTAAAGTATCATGCAGCACTTCTGAATCACCAAACTCGTCTGTGATTTCTGCGTCTGTACCAAAACCAAGTGCGCGCAGCAAAACAGTTGATGGAAGCTTTCTTGTTCTATCAACTCTCACAGAAATTATTCTCTTTTTATCATATTCAAATTCAATCCAGGCTCCGCGGTTTGGTATAATACTACCAGTAATTAAACGGCGCCCATCTTTTGTCCTTTCATCACTAAAATAAACTCCAGATGATCTCACCAGCTGATTTACTACTACTCTCTCGGCACCATTAATAATGAATGTTGCCTTATCAGTCATCAATGGGAAATCACCCATAAATACTTCCTGTTCCTTAACCTCACCAGTTTCTTTATTAATTAAACGAACTTTAACCTGCAGAGAGGCCGAATAAGTATCATCTCTATCTCGACACTCCTGTACAGTATATTCAGGATCTTCTAAATAATAATCTACAAATTCCAGTACCAGATTTTCAGAAAAGTCTTCAATCGGAGAGATTTCATTAAAAACCTCATGCAGTCCCTCTTCTAAAAACCACTGATAAGAATTTAATTGTGTATAAATCAGATCTGGCAAGTCCATCGCGTCATCAATTTTACTAAAACTTCGTCTTTCCCTTGCCGTTGACATCATTGCACCCCCAGGAAATTCTAATAATTAGCTGAAACTATCCCATAATAATCATTCTTCTTATTTACCTTATAGACATCTAATAATGATAGCACAGGAAAATTCTATTGTCAAGAGAATATGAAAAAATAGTCCCACTGTATATTAACCATACAGCAGGACTATTATCATAATTGCTATATTATAATACCGGATTACTTAAGTTCTACAGTTGCTCCAGCTTCTTCTAACTTTTCTTTCATTTCTTCTGCATCTTCTTTACTTAGACCTTCTTTAACATTACCAGGAGCGTCATCAACAACAGCCTTAGCTTCTTTTAAACCTAAACCTGTTAATTCACGAACAGCTTTGATAACTTTAATTTTCTTGCCACCAATATCAGCTAAGAAAACATCAAACTCTGACTGCTCTTCTTCTTCAGCGCCACCGCCAGCTGCTCCACCAGCTACTGCAACAGGTGCAGCTGCACTTACACCAAACTTCTCTTCCAATTCTTCAACCAGTTCAGATAGTTCTAAAACGCTCATTTCCTCAATTGCACTAATAATTTCTTCTTTATTCATTATAATAATCCTCCTTAATTTTTTTAAGCTTTCTCTTCTTTAATTTGATTTAACACCTGTACTAAGCCGCGAATATTACCCTGCAGTACATTGACCAATCCAGATAGGGGTGCTTTCATACTCGCAAAAGCTTTTGCAAGTAGTTCTTCTCTGGATGGAATTTCTGCCAGGGATTCTACTTTCTCTTTACTAATAATTTCACCATTTAAAAGACCAGCTTTAATTTCTAAAACTTCATGATCTTTAGCGAATTCGACTAAAACTTTTGCAGGAGAAACAGCGTCATCTTCACCAAAGGCAATAGCTGTAGGTCCTGAAAAATAATCTGTCATTTCTTCCATTTCAACATCATTAGCAGCAATAGTAGCCAGAGTATTTTTTACAACTTTGAATTCTACCCCCGCTTCTCTTAACTTGCTTCTTAATTCTGTCATTTCGGCAACATTTAGTCCCAGATAATCAGTAATTACAAGTGATTTTGCACTACTAAATTTATCAGTAAGTTCTTTAACAACCGCTTCTTTTTCTGGTCTTGCCACATTTTCACCCCCCTCAAAATATGAGCTTCACAATAAATCTTTTCTAAATTGAAAAAACCTCCTGTAGACAGTCAGGAGGTATAAATGCAAAATTAGTTTTGCAGAAAGTTGCCCTCGGCAGGAAAATTTAAGCATTGCGCCCCTGCTGTCTTCGGTAAGGTTATTTTCTTGTCTAAATAAATATAACACAAAAAACTTAACAGGTCAAACTTTTTAGCGTCCAATAAATTCCATTGTAGCTGCTGGATCAACTTTAACTCCAGGACCCATTGTTGGTGAGATAGCTAAAGATCTAAAGAATTTACCCTTAGCTGCTGCTGGACGTTCTTTTGCAAGAGTATCCATAATCTTATGGTAGTTATTTAAAAGCTCTTCTTCAGTAAAAGAAGCTTTACCAATCGGCAGATGAACAATACCAGTCTTATCAACACGATATTCCAGTTTACCTGCTTTAAACTCAGCTACTGCCTGTTCTAGATCAAAAGTTACAGTACCAGCTTTAGGATTAGGCATTAAACCTTTTGGACCTAAAACTCTACCAAGGCGGCCAACAACACTCATCATATCAGGTGTAGCAATAGCTAAATCGAAATCTAACCAGCCACCTTCAATTTTTTCTGCCAGTTCTTCACCACCGACAAAATCAGCTCCAGCTTCTTCAGCTTCTTTGGCTTTTTCACCTTTTGCAAAGACAACTAAAGTTACTTCCTGACCTGTACCTTCGGGTAAAACAACAGTCCCTCTAATATTCTGATCAGCATGTTTAGGATCTACTCCCAGTCGTGCTGAAAGCTCAATTGTTTCATCAAAGTTTGCAGTTGCAAGTTCTTTAACTAAGCTAAAAGCTTCTTTGGGATCAAACAATTTTTCTCGATCATATTTTTCTACAGTTTCTGCATAACGTCTACTTTTTGCCATTATTATTCCTCCTCTGTGGTATTAGCGGAATCATTCCTCCCACTGAATTACGTCTATAAATAAAACTTATTTTTAAGCTTCTAATTAAATAGAATTATATCTAATTAATTTACTCTACCAGAATTCCCATACTTCTTGCAGTACCTTCGATCATACTCATTGCAGCTTCCATACTACCAGCATTTAAATCCTGCATTTTAGTTTCTGCAATCTTCTGCACAGCATCCTTGCTTACTGTAGCAACCTTATCAATATTAGGTTCTCCAGAAGCAGTATCAATTCCTGCAGCCTGCTTTAATAATACAGCAGCTGGTGGAGTCTTAGTAATAAAATCAAAAGAACGATCCTGATATACTGTAATTTCTACCGGGATTAATGTTCCCTGATTATCCTGAGTTTTAGCATTAAAAGATTTACAAAATTCCATAATATTAACACCATGCTGTCCAAGTGCAGGACCTACAGGTGGGGCAGGGTTAGCCTGTCCGCCAGGAATCTGTAATTTAATAACTGTCATAACCTGTTTAGCCATTTAAAACACCCCTTTCTTCAAAATAGTTATCTATTTAAAATATTTACTAGTGTTTGTCAAATTGATCAAACGATAATTCAACTGGAGTCTCTCTTCCAAACATCGAAACAAGAATTTTTGCCTTACCCTGTTCCGGATGAATCTCTTTGATCACTCCATCAAAATCTTCAAATGGACCATCTTTTACAGTTACCTGATCTCCAACCTCAAAATCAACAGAAACTTTTTTAGCTTTTTCTCCCATGCTGCTTAAAATAGCATCGACTTCAGCTTTTTCAACAGGAAGGGGTTTAGTCCCACCACTGACAAAACCTATTACACCAGGTGTGTTTTTAACAACATACCAGGATTTATCATTCATATCCATCTGTAATAAGATATAACCGGGGAAAATCCGCTTTTTTACTACTTCATCTTTCCCTTTTTTCTTTTCTATTTTTTCTTCAGTTGGAACTAGAATTCTAAAGATGCTGTCTTCCATACCTGTACTGGCTATTCTTTTTTCAAGATTTGCCTTAACTTTTCTTTCATGTCCCGAATATGTATGGACTACATACCAGGGTACATCTTCTCTTCCTTTTTCTAACTCTTCGTTTAACTTGCTTTCTTCACTCATATTTAAGGATTCTCTAGAGAATCCTCACCTCCTCAATTACGAAATTAATGGAGTAATTATATTAGCCAGTGCCAGATCTATGATACCAATAAATGATATTAAAGCAATTACAGTCACAATTACAACTAGTGTATTTGATGTGATCTCTTCTTTGTTTGGCCAGTTCACTTTCTTTAATTCAGATTTAACTGATTTTAAAAATTTAGATATTTTACCAAAAAACCCGAGTTCTTTTGCCATCTTTAAATCACTTCCTCAGCTAAAGTATTAATGATTCTACTTTGTTTCACGATGGAGGGTGTGCTCCTTGCAAAACTTACAATATTTTTTCAATTCCAGCCTATCACGAGTATTCTTTTTATTTTTTTTGGTAGAATAATTGCGGTTTTTGCATTCTGTACATTCTAGTGTAATAATTTCTCTCACCGTAAATCCACCTCCTCAATCAAACAATTCCTGCTTGCAAACTTATATTTAAAGAGGTCATAACTTAAATTACCTCTCTAATTTACTCTATTTTTTCTGATTCTTAACCTTAATTAATTTACCATATTTAAAGTGCAATGTCAATGTTTTTTAGAAAAAAAGCATGTGCAGTTCAATTCTGCACATGCCTATGGAATTAAATTTAAGTTTTAATAACTTAGAATATTAAGCAGCTAATTACTCAATAATTTCAGTTACAACTCCAGCTCCTACTGTGTGACCACCTTCACGGATCGCAAAACGCAGTCCTTCTTCCATAGCTATTGGAGTAATTAACTCTCCTGTCATCTCAATGTTAT
>JAXKWB010000055.1:0-5958 GCA_036172385.1 Halanaerobiales bacterium
ATATTTATTAGTAAACGGTAAGGTTAAGCTTTCTATGTTATCCGCAGAAGGTAAAGAAAAAGTTCTGACCATCCTGCAGGAAGGTGATATTTTTGGTGAACTTTCTTTATTTGATGAGGACCCTCATCCACTCACCGCTGAGGTAATGGATGATGCTCGTTTGTTAATCATTCCCTGGAATGAGATGGAAAAAATGATTATTGACCGTCCCTCACTTGCAATTAAAATTATTGAAGCACTATCTAAAAAGACAAGACTTTTAACCAGTCAGGTTAGAGAATTGGTTTTTCAGGATGCTGCTGGAAGATTGGCCAGTTTGCTTTCGCGTCTGGCGGAAGATTTTGGTCGTGAAATTGAAGATGGGACGGTTATTGATTTAGTGTTAACCCACCAGGAGATTGCCAATTTAATTGGTTCTTCCCGGGTTACAGTTACTAAATTGATCAATAAGTTTATTGATGATGGAATGATTACAATTAAAAAAAGAAAAATTATTATTAAAGACTTCGAGTCACTGGGAGAAAGACTGCAGACAGTTTTTTAAGTTTCAGTTTGAGATAATCCTGTGGTCTGAGATAATACATAACAGACACGCTGGCAGAATCATCCTGGCGTGTTTTGACTTTTTTATATTTTTAATTTAAGATTTTAGGAGGTAGAAGATGAGTATTTTTATACCTAATAGTGAAACAAAATTATACGGTTTGCTGGGAAAAACACTGAGTCATTCTATTTCTCCATCTCTACATAATAACGGCTTTAGAGATTTAGGGATTAATGCAATTTATTTAATGCTGGAAACTAAGGATCAGGATCTGGAGGAATATATTAATTCTTTAAAAAATTTAGGCTTTGACGGCTGGAATGTTACTATTCCACATAAGGAGAGTATTATACCATATTTAAATGGCTTTTCTTCTCTGGCAAGAGCAGCAGGAGCAGTTAATACTGTTTTAAATAGAAAAGGCAGATTAACCGGTTATAATACCGATGTTATTGGATTTCAGCGTCAGGTTGAGGAATCTGGGATTAAAGTTAAAGATAAAAGAGCTGTTGTGATTGGGGCTGGTGGGGCTGCGAGAGCAGTTATTGCGGCTATGGTTCAGCTTGACCTGGCAGATATTACTATTATTAACCGGACAGTAGAAAATGCAGAAAAACTGGCAAAACTTTTTAGAGAAGAGAATTCTAAGCAAAACTTTGATTTCTGCAGTCTGGAGGAGCAGGAATATGCAGAACCTTTAAAAGCAGCAGATCTGGTGGTTGATACAACTCCAGTCGGAATGTATAGTAATAATATTGAGAATATAGTAATCAATCCTGATTATCTGCACGAGGAGCAGCTGGTAATTGATTTAGTTTATAACCCGCTTAAAACAAAAATTTTAAAAGAAGCAGCAAAAAGAGGAGCCCAGACTGGTAATGGGCTGCCAACTTTAATTTATCAGGCGGAGGCATCTTTTAAACTCTGGACACAGGAGATGCCGAAAAAGAAAAAGTGGTATCAGATAGCAGAATCAGCTGTGCAGGATATAGAAGCCAGGCATGAGGAAGAAGAAAACTAAATTGAAAAGTAAAATTAAATAAATAACCTATAAACTATAATCGCAAAGCAGTTGAAAAGCTGTGACGCAAAGACATAAATCTAAGGGATAGACCTATGATTGTTATGTTTGCCTCAGGTGGAAAATTGCCAGTGTTTTAATCATAATGGCAATTTTTTGCATTATAAGCTGAGATTAATCAAATAGTATAATTAGAATAAAGCAGGAATCATTATTCTTTTAGCGAATAATAGTATATTAATACTAAATAATGACAAAATTCGATAATGATAGTGGAGGTGAAGAAATGACAGCAAAAAACAGAAAAAAATTAGGAGAACTTCTAGTAGATCATGAATATATAAGCAGAGAGCAGCTGCAGGAAGCTCTTGCTAGATCGAAAAATAAAGATAAAAAGATTGGTGAAATTTTAGTAAAACTGGGTTATGTGAAGGAAGAGGATTTGATAGAAGTTTTGGAATTTCAGCGGGGTATACCCCATGCTGATCTTGATAAATATTTCTTTGATCCTTCTTTAGCAGAATTAATACCCGAAAATATAGCCAGGCGTTATTTAGCAGTTCCGATTGAAAAAAGTGATCAGGGAAAATTAAAAGTTGTGATGGCTGATCCAACTGATTTAGTAGCCATTGATGATATAGAAATGTTAAGTAATCTGAGTGTGGAACCCCTTTATGGTGCGCCCAGGCAAATTCGTTCGGCAATTGATAGACTTTACGGTAATGATGATATCGATATCTCTAATATTTTCGAAGATTTTGATCTTGAGGGGATTGAAGATGTTTCGGATAAGCAGGAGGAAGAGATTTACGAAGAAGATGAGCTCCGGGAAATGGTCGATGAAGCACCAATTATTAAACTTGCTAATTATATCATCAGTAAAGCCTACCAGAAGGGAGCAAGTGATATTCATATTGAGCCCGAGGATGATAAAATTAGGGTCCGTTTTAGAATAGATGGAGTTTTAAAAAAAGAAATGACAGCTCCTAAATCTTCACATCGAGCCTTAGTTTCCAGAATTAAAATTATAGCAAATCTGGATATTACGGAGCATCGAGTTCCCCAGGATGGAAGAATCAAAATGATTTTTAAGGGTGAAAAGCTGGATATGCGTGTCTCTACCCTGCCGACAATTAAGGGAGAAAAGATAGTTATCCGTCTTTTAGCTCAGAATACAAATCTTTTAGATCTGGATAACTTGGGACTATCTGATTATAATAGAAAAAAATTGGGGGAGTTAATAAAAAAACCAAATGGGGTTATATTATTAACAGGACCTACAGGTAGTGGTAAATCGACAACACTTTTTGCAGCTTTAAATAAACTCAACAGTCCTCAAATTAATATGGTAACAATAGAGGATCCGGTTGAGTATCAGATCGCTGGTATTAACCAGGTACAGGCAAAAGAAAAATCTGGACTAACTTTTGCTAAAACTTTGCGTTCGATTTTAAGGCAGGATCCAGATATCATAATGATTGGTGAGATGAGAGATCAGGAAACTGCAGAGATAGCTGTTAGGTCAGCTTTAACAGGTCATCTTGTATTCAGTACTCTCCACACAAATGATGCTGTAAGCTCTATCACCAGATTAATCGATATGGGTTTAGCACCCTATCTGGTAGCCGCTTCTTTAAATGGAGTTGTTGCTCAGAGGCTGGTGCGCAGACTCTGTCCTCACTGTAAAGAAAAGAGACAATTAGAAACAACAGATTTAAAATTTCTGGACAATCCAGATTTTGAAGAAGCATATTTTGCAGTTGGTTGTGAAAAATGTAATAATACTGGTTATGATGGCCGACTGGCAATTCAGGAAATTTTTGAAGTAGATAATCAGGTTAAAAAAATGATCAGTAATAATCTTTCCACAGAAAAAATTGCTGAATATGCTAAAAATAAGGGAATGTTAACTTTAAAAGAAGATGGAATTGCAAAAATTAAAGCTGGAGAAACCGATGTTTCAGAACTTGAGAGAATAATATATTAAAGCTAGATTGAGGAGTGGTCTGATTGGAATTTGAAGAACTGTTAAAAATAGTATCTCAGGATGATCAGATTTCTGATCTGCATTTAACTGTTTTTTCGCCACCATATATTCGAAAAAACGGGAAATTAAGACCTTATAAAAAATATGATGGAGAATTAAGTGTTGAAGATACTGAAAAATTAGCTAAAGAAATGATGAATGAAAAACAATACAAAGAATTTAAGGAAAAAGGCGAGTTAGATTTTTCCTATAGAATCCCGGGCACATCCCGATTTAGAGTTAATGCCTATCATCAAAGGGGTAGTGTGGGAATAGCACTGCGGATTATTCCGAATGAGGTACCTTCAATTGATGAGATGGGATTACCTGAGGTTTTCAAAAAACTTGCCGGCCAGAGAATGGGATTGATCTTAAGTACCGGTCCTACTGGAAGCGGTAAATCAACTACTCAGGCAGCAATTATTAATGAGATAAACCAGAATCGCCAGTCTCATATCATGACTTTAGAGGATCCAATTGAGTATTTGCATAAGCATAATCAGAGTCTGGTCCACCAGCGGGAAGTGGGCAGTGATACTGATAACTTTAAAAGAGGATTAAGAGCCTGTCTGCGGCAGGATCCGGATGTGATTCTGGTCGGAGAAATGCGGGATCTGGAAACTATCCAGATTGCACTGGAGGCAGCAGAAACCGGGCATTTAGTTCTGGCAACACTGCACACTAATAGTGCACCGGCTACTATTGATCGGATAATCGATGTTTTTCCCGCAACCCAACAGGATCAGATTAAAATTCAGCTGGCTTCAGTCCTCAGTGCGGTTATTGCGCAGCAGTTAATACCTACTAAAGATCAGAGTGGCCGGGTAGCTGCTTTTGAGATTATGATGGCTACTTCAGCTATTAGAAACATTATTCGAGAGGGTAAAACAAATCAGATTTATTCTGCTATTCAGACAGGTGGCCGTTATAATATGGTTACTATGGATAATTCGCTTTTAAAATTATATCAGCAGGGGAAAATATCTCAAGAATCAGTCTTACATCACTGTAATGATATAAAGTATGTAAATGAAAAATTACGTTAAATTTAAGTAATGAAGTAAGGAGGTGCATAATGGCACAACTTTATAGTTATAAAGCTCGCGGTCAGTCCGGTCAGATCTTAAATGGCAGTATCGAAGCAGCTAGCAAAAAAGAGGTAGCAAAAGAGCTGCGGGATAAAAACCTGCATGCTGTTTCCATTCAGGAAATCGAAGCTAAAGAAAAGCAGGGAAAAGACTCTAAATTTTCACTGGCAATGGACATTTCAGAGATAAACATCTTTGGTGGAGGTTATAAGATTGCGGAGCTTGCTAATTTTGCGCAGAGGCTTTCTGTTTTGATTGCTGCAGGAATCCCTCTGGTCAGATCGCTGAGTATTATTAAAAACCAGTCAAATATAAAACACGAAAAGGAAATGCTGAGCAAACTATTATCCAATGTAGAGGCAGGAGAAACTCTGTCTTATGCTTTACAGGAACATCCTAAATATTTTCCTAAATTATTTGTTCATTTGATCAAAGCAGGAGAAACGGGTGGAGTTTTAGATGAAGTATTATCAGAATTAGTAGAATATTACCGCAAACGTGATAAAATTAATAAAGAAGTTAAGTCAGCCTTATATTATCCGATAACTATAGTTATTGTAGCTATAGCAGCTGTCTTTATCCTGATGGGCTTTGTACTTCCCAATATTTTAGATATGCTGGTAAACTTTGGTGGAGAAATTCCGCTGCCAACTCAAATCTTAATTTTTGTCAGTAATATTATTTCTTCTTACTGGTGGGCAATTTTAATTGCTGCAGCTGGAGCAGGATTTTTACTGAATTATTATTTTAAAACTCCTGAGGGTAAATTAAGAAAAGATAAGTTTATGTTAAAAATACCTGTTATTGGTGATTTAATCAGAAAGGTTGTTATTGCCAGATTTGCGAGTACTTTGGCACTTTTAATTAAAAGTGGAGTTAATATTATAAATGCCTTACCGGTTATTGAAGAGGTTGTAGAAAATGAAGTTTTTGCAGATGTTTTATTAGAAACCAGATTGAGAGTTAGAGAGGGTTCACCACTGTCAGAACCAATTAAGCAGAGTGGAGAGTTTCCACCAATGGTGGTTCAGATGCTTAAAGTTGGGGAAGAGAGTGGTAATATAGAAGACATGTTAAATAAGATTTCTAATTATTATGACATGGAAGTTGAAAATGCAATTGAAGGAAGTATTTCCTTAATTGAACCAGTTATGATAATTATCCTGGCCGTAATTGTAGGTGGGATTGTAGCTTCAGTTATTTTACCACTGTTCAGTATTTACAGCAGTTTTTAGTAAATTGGAAGGATGGGAGAATTGCAGTCGTATAATTATAATTG